>NZ_JBDGQQ010000100.1:0-12707 GCF_042218895.1 Salinibacter sp.
GCCCTTTCTCGCCCGCTCTCCGCTCCCGATGAACTGGCTCGCCGGTGCCTGGGCAATTTTCCGAAAGGACCTCCGCATCGAACTGCGCAGCCGGTACGCCGTGAATACCCTTCTGCTGTTCGCGCTCGGGGCGCTTCTCCTGGTCGCGTTTGCCGTGGGGCCGCAGCCGGTGAGCGCACGGGTGCAGGCCGCCCTCCTATGGATTGTGCTTCTCTTCGCAGCCTCCATCGGGCTGGGGCGGTCCTTCGTGGCGGAGCACGAGGGCGGAACGGCGCTCTTGCTTCGACTGCACACGCGGGCGATCATGGTGCTTGCCGGCAAGCTGCTCTTCAACTTCGGCCTCGTGGCTTTGCTCACCCTCGTCGCCACGGCCGTCTTCATGCTTCTGCTCGGCACTTCGGTTGGCGCTCCGGGCCTGTTTGCGGCCACGCTCGCTCTCGGCGCCCTCGGCCTGACGGGCGCGACGACGCTGCTTTCGGCACTCGTGGCCCGGGCGTCCCGCGGCGGGCCGCTCCTGCCGGTCCTCCTCCTGCCGCTGCTGGTGCCGTTGCTGGTGTCCGGGGTCGGCGCCACCCGGAAGGCGCTGCTCGGCCAACAGTGGGGGGCGGCGCAGGACGAGCTCCTGACCCTCGTGGGCTTCGCCGGAGCGACCATCTCCGCGGCCGTGCTTCTGTTCGACTACGTGTGGGGGGAATGAGGGAGCCCCGCCCCCCTCGGTCCGACGGCCTCCCGGCGCTTGCGCTTTGAACGTTGAGCGAATTCAATACCGCCCCGGAAAGCCCCTCCTTTTCGCGGCGTATCACCGCTCAGTATTGTCTTTCCGACCTGTCCCTCCACCATGTCCGCCAGTTCCCCAACGGCCCGTCCGGTCCATCGCTGGCTGTACCGCGCAGTGCGCGGGAGCGTAGTGCTCGTGCTCACCGGGGTCATCGTCGCCGGATTTCTGGGAGAGATTCCGCAACTGGACATTCTCGAACAGTCGGCGCGCAACCTCTATTTCCACGTGCCGATGTGGTTTACGCTCATGGCGGCCACCATCGTTTCGGCGTACCACTCGGTCCGGTACCTTCGGAACGGCGCCCGCATCCGAGATCTCCGCGCCCGCGAGGCGGCCCGGCTGGCCCTCATCTTTGGCGGGCTCGGCATCGTAACCGGCATGGTGTGGGCCCGCTTCACGTGGTACGAGGGCACGGGCATCTGGTGGAACTTCGATCCGAAGCAGTCGATGGCGGCGGTGCTCCTGCTGATCTACGGCGGGTACTTCGTCCTGCGCGACGCGATCGACACCCCGAGGACCCGAGGCCGCATCGCGGCCGTCTACAACCTGTTCGCGGTCGTGACGATGCCGTTTCTGCTCTACATTCTTCCCCGCCAGATGCAGAGCCTGCACCCCGGCGGCGAAGGGAGCCCCGCGTTCAGCCAAACCGACCTGGCCCCGGCCATGCGGTGGGTCTTTTACCCGTCGATCCTGGGCTTCATCGGGCTGTTCTGGCTGCTCTACACGCAGCGCGTCCGCCTGGCATGGATCCGAGAGGTTCTGCGTCCCGATCCGATGGCCGACGGTGATTCCGGATCGCGCCTCGACGCTGAGGGTAGTCGGCAAACGACATGAGTGCGCGGCCGTGTGATGGGTTCGCGCCCCTGCCCTCTCCCACATGTGTGCCCTTCCTGACGGTCCCCTGCGTCCCCATGACCATCCACCCTCTTCCCGCCGACGCGGCTCCGGGCCGTCCGGCGCTCCAGGAACGCCCGGACACCACCGCCTCTCCCTACGACAGCACCTGGACGGAACAGCCGGCCTCGCAACCGTCCCGCACGCTTGATCGGGTCATGGGACAAAGTGGCAAGATCTACGTTGTACTTGCGGTCGTGCTCCTGGTCTGGGTCGGTCTCCTGGCCCTCCTTTACCGGACCGACCGGCGCATCGACCGCCTGGAACGGCGCCTCGACCGGGACATTTCAGAAGACGAGTGACGTTGATTCTTTTGCCTATCGCTCCTGCACCATGAAGTGGAAGACCATTGTTGGGCTGACCGCCATGCTCGGCTTCGGGGCGCTCCTGCTCCTCAACTTCGGCAATCAGGTGGGCGGATATATGAGCTTTAAGGAGGCCGCCCGCACCGGCGCCGAAGCCCACGTTGTGGGCACCTGGGTTCAGAAGCGCCCAACGAGCTACAATCGCGCCCAAAACGTCTTTACCTTCTACATGCAGGACGAGTCGGGCACGACCCGGAAGGTACGTTACAACAACCCGAAGCCCGCGAACTTCGAGGAGGCCGAGCAGGTCGTGGTGCAGGGCGAAACCCGGAACGGCGTCTTCGTGGCCGACAACATCCTCGTGAAGTGCCCCTCGAAGTACAACAACAAGAACAAGCTCAAGCAGCGGACGAGCGGCCCCTCCCCCTCTCGGTCGTCCTCGTCGTCCTCCACTCGGAAGTAGAGGGTCCTCCCTGCCAGTGCTCTCGACGCGCGTCAGCCCCGGAGCGATCGCGCCTCTCCGAGCGTCGAAGGGGCGGCTCTACGCCCTCGGACTCTCGCTTCTTGTCATGACCGCTCTTTCCGACTCCGACGCCCAGCCGTTGCCCGACAACCCGCTTCCTCCCTGCCCGGACACCCCCAACTGCGAGCGCGTTTCTGAGGGGTACGAGCAGTCGCCCGAGGTGCTCTACAGTGCCGCGCAGGAGGCCCTCGACTCGCTGGGGCCCGCCACGCTCCGCCTCCACCCCGAAGAACGACGGGTCGAGGCGGTGTACCGGGTGGCCCTGGTGTTCAAAGACGACGTGGACGTGGCGGTTCGGGCGCGCGCGGACAGCGGAAGCGCCCTATATATCCGCAGTGCCAGCCGTGTGGGCTACGACGATCTCGGGGTGAACCGCCGCCGCGTCGAGCGGTTTTTTGAGGCGCTCCATCAGGCGCTCGACAACACGTGACGGCCCATCGCCACCAGTGGTCAAAGATAAAGGCCCGTGGCGATCAAGAAGTAGATGGCAAGCCCCAAGATGTCGTTAAGGGTCGTGACGAAGGGGCCCATCGCGCTGGCCGGATCGATGCCGAGCCACGTAAGCAGAAAGGGGATGAGGGCCCCGTTCGTGGTGGCCACCAGACTCACGCAGAGCATCGTGAGGCCGAGGGTGGCCACCAGCGACGTGACATCCCCCATCCCGAGCGCGGCGACGGTTCCGCAGAGCAAGGCGGCCACGACAATCCCATTGAGCAGGGCCACGAGCACCTCCTTGCCGATCCGCTGGAAGGCATCGGACAGCCAGAGCTCGCCCGCCCCGAGTCCCTGCACGGCAATCGCGGCGCTCTGCACGGCGGCGTTGCCCCCCATGGCCGTGACCACGGGGATGAACGTGGCCAGCACCACGGCCTGCTGGAGCGTGGCCTCGAAGACCCCAATGACGGTGCCCGAAAGCCCCGACCCCACGAGGCCCACGATCAGCCACGGCAGGCGCCCCCGGCTCACCTGCACCGCCGTGTCCACCGTCTCCTCCTGCCCCGTGAGCCCACTCATGAGCTGGATGTCCTCCTCCGCCTCATCCTGAATCACGTCGACGACGTCGTCAATCGTGATGCGCCCCATCATGCGCTCGGCCTCGTCGACCACCGGGACCGACACGAGGTCGTACCGCTGCACCACGCGCCCCACCTCCTCCTGATCGACCTCCGGCGAGACGGAGATGAAGTCGGGATCCATAACGTCGCGCACCCGGGCCGTTCCCGGCGCCAGGAGCAGCTGCTTCAGCGAGACGGTGCCGAGCAAGGTCTCGTCCTCGTCCACGACGTAGGCGGTGTAGACCTCGTCGACCTCCCCGGCGTTGCGCCGCACCTGCTCGGTGGCCTCCTGGAGGGTCCAGTCGGGGAGAACGGCCACGTACTCGCGGGCCATGATGCCTCCGGCCGTCTCTTCCCCATATTCCAGGAGCTCGGCCAGGTCATCCGCGTCCGCCAGGTCGGGCAGCACCTGCAGGGCCGTCTCGTCCGGCAGGTCGGCGAGCACATCGGCCGCGTCGTCGGTATCGAGCTCGTCGATCAGGGCCGTCAGCTCGGTGCGCGGGAGGTCGTGGAGCAGGGACGCCCGAACGACGTCCTCCATCTCGGCGAGCGTGTCGCCGGCCAGCTCGGGGGGCAGCCAGCGGAACAGCTGCCGGGTCTCGGCGTCGGGGAGCCGCCGGAGCAGAAGCGCCACGTCGGCCGGATAGAGATCGGCCACCAGATTGAGCACCATGCCCCGCTGTCCGTCCGACAGCAGCGAGACGATGTCGTCCACGATGGCTTCGTCGACCTCCAGGAGGCCGCTGTGGGGCGGGCCGTCGGGCGACGCAGATCGTGGGGGGGACGAGACGTTCGGGTCGGACTGAGCCATGAGGACGGGAAGAGAAGCGAATCAGCGGTCGAGCGTCCCAGGGTCGCGCAGGCCAGACGGCGCTGCGGCTACCCCTCCGGCACCGGGTCGGCGTGGGCGTCGAGATAGCGGGCGAGGGCCGCAAACGCATCGGGGGGCAGCGCTTCGGCCCGCTTGCGCCCCCAATCGTGGGGCAGCTCCACGTCCTGATCTTTGACCCAGGCGCTTAGGCTATTGCGCAGCATCTTGCGGCGCTGATTGAACGCGGCTCGCACGTAGCGGCGCACGTCGTTGAAGTGGAGGCCCTCCGGCTCCTCGCTGCTGTCGAACCGGAGGCGCACCACCGCGCTCGTCACGTCGGGCTGCGGGGAGAACACCTGCGGCGGCACCGTGAAACGGTAATCGGGCGCGGCAAAGAGCTGCAGCAGCACGCTGAGGATGCCGTAGGCCTTGGTGCTCGGGTCGGCCACGATTCGCTCCGCCACCTCGCGCTGCATCGTAAGCACGGCCTCGGCGACGTGCGCCCGCTGCTCCAGCAGCGAGAAGAGAAGCGGGCTCGTGAGGTGGTAGGGCATGTTGCTGATGACGTGGAGAGGCCCCGTCTTTTCCTCCGCGAGGGCTGCCCAGTCCGTCTTCCGCACGTCTCTCTCCCGCACGTCCACAGCCGGAAGCGTCTCACGGAGGACCTCTACGGCCCGCTCGTCGATCTCGAGGGCCGTGAGGGTCTCGTATTGCGCGGCCAGCCGCTTGGTGAGTACGCCGGTGCCCGCACCTACCTCCACAACGTGCGCGTCCGGCGGAGCCTCTAGCGTCTCTACAATCTTCTCGGCCATGTTCGGGTCATGGAGAAAGTTCTGGCCGAGGCTCTGTCGGGGCCGGAAGGGAATGCTCATATTCGTGGAAGCGTTGGGCGTTGGGACGTTGAGAACCTGTTTGACGAGACATCTGCGGCCACCCCGGGGAGTACTCGGTCGCCGCGCTCCCAGCGCTGCGACTTTGTGGATCTCGTGCAAAACGGTTTCTGCACTCGCCCGGTAGCGCCGCTACAGGGCTCGCTTGGGCACCGTTTTGCAGCTTCGCCCACTGTGTCTCGGCTGAGCATCTGCTCGCAAAACAGGTTCTGAACGTTCTCGGGAAAGGCCGACTGCCGCAATCACGTCCACCGTGCGAACGTTCCAACGCTCAACGGGTCCCCCGTCAACGAAGGTGCTTCCGCCGGTTGCGGACGTAGTCTTCAAACAGGAACGAGCCGAGGTCATCGAGCTCCGAGTAGTAGGCGCGGCCCTGATTGGCCTCCGTCAGCTCGCGGACGAAGTCGCGCAGGCCTGGATCGCGGGCAATCATGAACGTTGTGATGGTGATGTCCTCCCGGCGGCAGATCGTGGCCTCGTCGAGCACCTTGTTGACGACCTTGCGGTCCAGGCCGTAGGCGTTCCGGTACATCTCGCCATCCTCGATGTGGCAGCTGGGCTTCCCGTCGGTGATCATGAAGATCTGCTGGTTGCGGCTGTTGCGGCGGTGCAGGATGTCCCGTGCGCGCCGCAGCCCCGCCCGGGTGTTCGTGTAGTACGGCCCCACGTCCAGATACGGAAGATCCTCGACGTCCACCTCCCAGGCCTCGTTGCCGAAGGCCACGATGTCGAGCGTGTCCTTCGGATACTTTGTCATGATGAGTTCCGAGAGGGCCAGGGCCACCCGCCGGGCCGGCGTGATCCGATCCTCCCCGTAGAGCACCATCGAGTGGGAGAGATCGATCATCAGCACTGTCGCCATCGAGGAATGGTGGTCGGTTTTGTGGACCTGGAAGTCATCCTCGGCGAGATTCCAGTCGTCCCCGACACCGGAGCGCCGGAACGAGTTGGAGAGAGTGCCGGTGACGTCGAGATTTGAGAGGTCGTCCCCGAAGCGCCAGTCCTTCGTCTCGGGAAGCCGCTCGTCCCCCTGACCCGTGTAGGACGTCCGGTGGTCTCCCCGGCCTCCCTTCCGGAGGTCGTTGAAGATCTCCTCCAGGGCCGACTCGCGGAGGGCCCGCTCGGTGCGGGCTGTGATTTCCACTTCGCCCGTTTCTTCGTCTTCGTCGAGGTACCCGCGCTTCTTCAGCTCCTCCACAAAGTCCTCGAAGTCCTTGTCCGATCCCTCCGTGAAGCCGTGTTGTTCGTTGAGCTGCTCCATCCAGTCAAGGGCCTCTTCTGCGTCGCCGGCCGTGTATTCGAGCAGTTCCTGAAAGAGGTCGAACAGGTCCTCGAAAAGGGACTGTTGGCGTCCGTGGCGAACAGGATCCCAGTCAGTATATCGAAAACGCATGAGAATGGCGGTCGGTCTGAAAGACGCTGTGACGAGGCACTACGTGCGGAGGCTCACGTTTGTTTGTTCTTCACGGACGAAAGGCACACTTCTTACAGGGACGCGACATTCGCGCCCACGCCATCGCCAGTGTCTGGTTGACAGGGGACGCAGGGGGAGCTTATCTCGCAGCTCCTGAGCCACGAATCACCGCGGACGGCCCTGTGCTGCGGCCCGCCGTGCGACAACCAGCGGGCCAAGCAGGGCTCCAGCGGCGTGCGAGGGTCGCGGATTCCACGGCCTTCGGCATATCGACAAAAATGAGTAGCAGTCCCTTTACATTTTGGGAAGGGTTCTTCCGCACCTTCTCACCGAGCGCTACATAGAAGAATGCCTCAGATCGTTTTGCGGGTTGTTCGCTAAATTATTTCGCGCTCTCTTCGCTTCTAGAAGTCGCGACATGAGCGTATCACACTACCGCGAGCAGTATCTCCAGGTCATCATTGCGGGGGGTGGACGCGTGGGTCAGGAGTCGGCCATGCTGATGACCGGCTACGGCCACCGGGCCACGATCATCGAACAGGATCCGCGCATCGTGCGGGCTCACTCAGAAGATCGGGACGACATCACGTTCGTCGTGGGCAACGCCGCGGAGAGGGACACCTTGGTGGCGGCCGGCATCCGGGACGCCGACATCGTCCTTGCGCTGACGGACGACGAAGCCACCAACGTCAGGATCTGCCAGCAAGCCTCCCGACTCACGTCTGATGTGCGCTGCGTGGCCCGGAGCCATCGCTCACCTGCGGCCGCCCGCGACGCCGACGCGGTCGAGGCGTTTGTTTTCCCGGAGCGCGCCGGGGCGCGGGTCGCGATCGGTCGGGCGTTCGAGGCTCCGATTCAACCCGTGACCGACCTTTCAACCCGGTTTGAAATCGTTGAGATTGAGGCAGAGCCTGGCGCGCCCGCCGCCGGGGCCTCGCTTTCTGAGTTGGACCTGCCGCCGGACGCGACAGTCATCACCGATCTCGGGACCGAGCACCTCGCGGATGGGGAGATGGTGATCGAGTCGGGCCGTCAATACCTCATCGCCACCCGCCCCGAGGCCGTTGGCGACCTGAAGGGCCTGTTTCGGGGCTAGCCCACCGGAGCCGGAGAGCCGGAACGGTCGGGAAGCAGCTCCAGCTGCCCCCCAAGTCTACGTGAATCCAAGAGCCCGGGGCGATCCTCGTCTCAGCTCTCTCTAGGCGCCGGATGTGGCTTTGAGGGACCCGGTCTGATCGCCCTGGCTCCCCTGCATCTGGATTGAGCGCGGCGTGGGCCTGCTGGGCCAGGGTTCGCGCGGACGAAATGCTCTGAGCCAGCCTGCTGAGTACAGACCCGGCAACAGGCTGCACGGCCCCCGGTGGAGATGAACGCCTCAGACGCGACCCGTTCTCCCGATCCTATCCTGCTCAAGAGGGCTGTAGACTAAGCGGAATTCCGGCCCCTATCCCCCCAGTTCGTTCGGCGCAGTTCTCTTCAACGTTTCCAGGCTCGCACACTTGAGGGGGCACGATGCCGACTGCGCATTGTATGGATTTGTCCCTTTCGCTAAGTGGTAGCATCGAATCAACCCCGTAGGCCAAGATGGTTGCCCGCGAGCGGCTTACCGACGAGCAGCAACGAATCGTTCGTCACGGCCAGGGGCCCGCACTCGTCTTCGCTGTGGCCGGGGCCGGGAAGACCACCGCCCTCGTGCACCGCGTGGCGCATCTCGTAGAGGAGGGAGTGCCCCCGGGTGACATCCTGGCCAGCTCATTCAGCCGAGCCACCGTGCACGATCTGGAAGAGGGCCTGGAGGCACTGGGGCTATCGGGCGTCGGCTGCCGCACGCTTCACTCCCTGGGCCGACGGCTGATCAAACGGGCGGAGGCGGAGCATCACTGGTCCCGCCGGCTCGGGGATGAAGACATGAATCCCGCCCGCCTCGGACCCGTCCTGGCGGGCCGCGCCCTCTCACGTCTGGCCCGCGAGCGGGACATCGACGATCACGACCTGGACATCGGCCGCGGCGAGTTGGAGGACCAGATCAGTGCCTGGAAGGCTCAGCTCTGCTATCCGGATCTGGAGGCGGCAGCCCTTCCCGAAGCGGCGCGCGAGGAGGCCCGTCAGGCCGAGCACGACAACGAGGACTTCGTTACCCTCTATCGCTACTACGAAGAGGAGCGGACGCAGGAGGGCTGGGTCACGTTCGACGACATGCTCTTGGAGGGCTGGGAGGCTCTTCTCCGGTTCGACGACCTGCGAGCCCAGGCACAACGAGCCTACGACTACGTCTTGATCGACGAGTTCCAGGACATCAGTCGCGTGCAGCATCAGATGCTCGACGTGCTCACCGAGCCGCACCGCAACTACATGGCTGTGGGGGACGACGACCAGTGCATCTACGAGTGGCGCGGCGCGGATCCGTCGTTTATCCTGGATTTTCGGGAGGAGTACGGCGCTGAGGAGTACCTTATCCGGGATACGTTTCGGCCCCAGGCCCAGCACACGACCCTCGCCAACGCCGTGATCGCCCACAACGACCGACGGCGCGACAAGCACCTCAACCTGACCCGCGGTTTTGGCGGAAGCGTGCAGGTTGAGCCTGCCGAGGGCGCCGCCGCCGAGGCGCGCCAGATGGCCGGTGTCATCGAGGGCCACCTCGAGCAGGGACGCACCCTGCCCGAGATGGTGGTCCTCGTCCGGCAGTACGCCCAGACCCCGCCCCTTGAACAAGTCCTCATTGACCGCGATCTGCCCTACCAGATTGTGGGCAACGTGCCCTTCTACCGCCGCCGTCCAGTGCAGGTGCTCCTCAGACACCTGTTCTGGGGCACCCTCGAGGCGAAGGTCCGCGACGACGGATGGTTTGACCACTGGCGCAATGCACAGCGCTACGTCGACCGGTTTCAAACGCTCATGCAGGCCCCAAACCGGTACGTCAGCATGGACCTCGTCACGCGCATCTGCAGGGAGGCCGTTGGCCGGGAGACCTCGGTGACCGACCTCCTGGCCGCCTCGATGGGAAAGATGCACGACCGGACCGCCGAGCGCGTGGAGCGCTTTCTAGAGACGGCCGAGGGGCTGCTGAAGCGCCTCGACGACCCCGCGCACGAGACGGTCGGATGGCTGATCGAGGCCCTCGACTACGAGGAGCACCTCCGGCGCCACAGTGCGTTCGAGGAATTGGCCGATCGGCGCATCCAAACGGCCCGGTCGCTCATCGATTTCTCGCGGGGCCACCCAGACACCGCGTCGGTGCTCGCCCGGATCAAGGAGATTTCCTTCGACCGCCCCGAGCGCGGTCCCCAGACGGATGTGCTGGAGATCCGGAGCATCCACCGGGCGAAGGGCCGGGAGTGGTCCATCGTGTTCGTGCCGGGCTGCAACGACGGCACGATTCCTGCATCCCGCGACGACCACGGGGCAGCGTCTGCCCCACCCGGCAAAGTCACCGCCGAGGAGGACGAAGACTCCGCCCGCGGAACCTCGGCGGCCCGGCAGGAGGAGGAGCGCCGCCTGTTTTACGTGGCCCTCACCCGGGCGAAGGAGGAGTTGCGCCTGTCCTACGATCGCACCGAGCCGCCCTCTCCCTTTCTGGGGGAGGCGGACGTCGAGCACCGCCTCGCCCTCTGCGAGCAGGTGCGGCAGGTTACGGAGCGGCCGGCCGGCGACTGGGACGCTGAGGATGTAGCTTGGCTCTGCATCGGGGCCGGGGAGCTGCACCTGCGTCGCTACCTGGAGGCGTGGTGGCGGCCTGCAGCGGAGCAGCGGCGCGCCCTGGCCGCCCACCTCGGCCGTCCGGAGGCACTGCAGGAGGCAGCTACCGCCGCGATTGACCTCTACACCCGCCAGGCCGGCGCTCAGGAGCGCACGGCCGAGCGTTCCGAAGAGGCCACCGACGCGTCCAGCGAGCACGGGCACGCCGACCGGGAACCACAGACCGACGAGGAGGACCCTGTGGACGAGGCCCTTGTCCGGCGGCTGGAAGACGCCTTCGAGCAGGGACGCAGCATCGTCGAGAGCGCCCTTGGGCTGGACCCAGCGGAAGTCGATCCCTCCCCCATCGCCGGTGCGGAGCGCTAGGCCGGTGCGGGGACGCGTCCCTGGCGAGGCGACGTCGCTTCGGTGGGGCCGTGAAGGCCGAGGCTCCGACCGGACGCTACCGGCTGAATCGTCCCTCACTGTTTCCCGCCAGCTCCGGCTCTAGGACCCCGGCCGCCTTCGTGCCAACGCGGACCTCGTACACCCCCGGATCCCACCACTCCCGGGCCGTTCCCTTCGCCAGCAGGCCCTCGCCAGAGGGCCCGTCCGAACGTGTAGTCTCTCCTTGCGTCGGACCGGGGTGCTTCTCCGGACGCGACATTTCCCGACGGGCTTCCTCCAGACGAGGCTCCTCGACGCGGAGCTCCTCTCGGATCAGCGTCCCCCAAGCTGCGGGAACTTGAACGACCAGTACGTCCTCCGAGGCCCAGGCCTCGGTGGGCACAGGCCGTCCGTGCCGCCGGTACCCGACGAGGAAAAATACCGAAAGGAGGACGGCGAACGCGAGGAGCAGCTCCGGACCAAAGGATGAGAGAAGAGAGGCGACACTTTCCGAAGACACGCTCCCGGTTGGCAGAACCAGCACACCGCCGACGAGGAGCACAGTGAAGGTGGATGCTCCGAGAGCTGAGGAGAACAGAAGGCTCAGGGGTGTTATCCGGATTTCTGCACTCACCCTCTCAGCATGTTTTGCTTCGCCGCCTGCGGCTTCGTCATCTGCCCCCGGGGCCTTCGAGGCCGTGGTTTGATTCTGACCGGTCTTGGCGTCTGAGGGGGTGTCCATGGGCGTCATTGGTGCAGGAGCAGTCCGTCTACGCGTCGGCGTCTCACCCGTGCATGGGCACAGGATACTTGTCCTGCATGTAGTCGATCAGTTGAAGCGCCTTCGACTTGGCGGTTTCTGTCATCTGCCACATGCAGTCGCGCATCGAGATCATGTCGCGGAGTTGTCCGTCCTCCCCCATCACCGGCAGGTGCCTGCACTGCAGGTCCTGCATCAAGTCAAGGCAGTCCTCGAGGGACCGATCCGGCGTTACTGTGACCACGTTCTCCGTCATGACGACCCGAACCGGGGTTTCCCGTGAGCGGCGGCCCTTCAGTTCAACCTTGCGCATGTAGTCACGCTCGGTGAAGATGCCCACGATTTCGCCCTCCTCCATCACGACAATAGAGCCTATTTCACGCCTGGCCATCTGGTCGATACAGTCGTACACGCTGTCGTGCGGGGTGGCAGTGAGCACGTCCGGAGGATCGTGGAGCGTGCCTTTCGTCTCGAGCACGTCCTCGACACTTGTCTTTGGAAGATCAGCTTCGCTAGCCATCGGTGAAGTCAAGAAAGCAGTGGCGGAATTAACGACAAATACCAGCCGGGCAGCAATCACCCGTATCGAGCGGCCTGAAGGATTTCCCAGCGCGTGCCCTGTCATGTTTGCCTCCTGCCGGAGAAAAACGCACCAGAGACGCCGCGAGAGAGGACGGGACGGCGCTGGAGTGTATGTGCTCTTACAAACATCGTAGCAGAACCAGTAAATTTGAGAATTTTGCACAGAGTTCTCAGCGAGAAGATGCAGGAGAAACGCTTCCAAACGTGACAGGTCTGCTATTCAATATTATGGTCTTGTTACTCAGCAGAAGACGACTGCTCGTCGGCGATCAGGTCTGGGCTCCTGTTCGGATCGGTGCAGGGCGGGAGTCCCGTCGGCCGTTGGCAGATGGACCTGCTCGGCCGCGCCGGCAGTGGGGATCCGGCATTTTCTCCGCAGGGGCCCCGGGTAGGCCATCGCGTGCGGCCGAAATCCTCCTTCGTGTTCACGCACACGCGAGAGTGAACGTTTACCCTCAGAGGGAATCGGTCTGTGGGGCGTCGCCTGCCGGTTGGAAGCGCGACCAGATACGCCACTTGCAGACCCGCTGCTCGCCGGAGGCCCTGTGCTCTAGAAGCAGCAAAAGCCAGCGCGCGGCGGGCTTACTGGTCCAGCCCTCTTTTCCAAATTTCTGCCATATCACGTCAAAA
>NZ_JBDGQQ010000100.1:12807-41462 GCF_042218895.1 Salinibacter sp.
GGCGGGCTTACTGGTCCAGCCCTCTTTTCCAAATTTCTGCCATATCACGTCAAAAGACTGACCTGTATGGATAGACCATTGGTCCACACCAGTTGATTTGGATGGATACTATCCCATGCGCCTGCTTTACATACTGAAACCGCAAACCTGCCCCAGCAGGCACGGGGAGCAGGACCGGAAACCAAACGAAGTTACCACAATCGGACCCCCACAGTTACACCCATGGAAGACGAAGGTCCTATTCCCTCCCGCTCTGATCTTCTGGACGAGTTCGAACGGTTTCTCGGAAGCCGGAATCCTGACTTCGAACAACAAGCCGACAGGCTCCGGCAGCTACGCCGTAGAGTGGCGGAGGAGAGAGGCGAACAGTTCGCGGAGGAGTGGTTCAAAATCTACGGCAGGCCCCTTGAGCTGGGCCGTCTGGCGTACGCCCGGTGGGAGGAGTTGGGGGCTAAGGCGAAGCGGCAAATCGTCGAGGAGATTCAACAGGCCGACCGGATTGGGGATGAGATGAGCTACCTTCCAGCTACGGGCTGACCGCGGGCAGGCCCTTACGCTGGGGGAAGACGTTGGGAGCGGCCGGTTCTCCAACGCGGTTTCCCTCCCGTCCGGCCTGAGGCTTGTTCTGGGGCGGCGCCTCTACGGCAGAGCTCCACGCCGACCCCCAGTTCTCATTTACCGCTCACCAACCGGAACTCAATCCTGGATTTATGAAGGCAGCCGTTTTTCACGAGCCCGGCGACATCCGGGTCGAGGACGTCCCCGACCCCAAAATCGAACAGCCCACCGACGCGATCGTGCGCATCACCCGCACGGCCATCTGCGGGTCGGACCTGTGGTTTTACCGTGGGCACCGGGACTACAAGCCGGGCTGGCGCACCGGCCACGAGCCGATGGGGATCGTCGAAGACGTAGGAAGCGAGGTGCGGTCCGTGGAGGCAGGGGACCGGGTGCTGGCCCCTTTCGCCATCAGCGACGGGACCTGTGAGTTCTGCCGGCAAGGGCTGCACACCTCCTGCGTTCATGGGAACGTCTGGGCCGCCGAGCACGATGGGGCCCAGGGGGAGGCCGTCCGCGCCCCTCAGGCCGACGGCACGCTCGTGAAGGTCCCGGAGCGCGCGGAGGGAGACGAGTCGCTTCTGCGGGCACTCTTCCCACTGACCGACGTGATGGGGACGGGCCATCACGCCGCCGTCTCGGCCGGAGTGGAGGCCGGGTCCACATGCGTGGTCGTCGGGGACGGGGCCGTCGGGCTCTGTGCCGTGCTGGCGGCCCGGCGGCTCGGGGCCGAGCGCATCATCGCGATGGGCCACCATGAAGATCGGCTCGAGAAGGCCCAGCGCTTCGGGGCCACGGACCTTGTGTCCAGCCGCGGCGAGGAGGCGGTCGAGGAGGTCCGGGAGATGACCCGAGGCGGGGCGCGCCACGTCATGGAGTGCGTCGGCGCGGCCTCCGCGATCGAGACGGCAATCGCGACCTGCCGTCCTGGGGGCACGATCGGGTACGTCGGCGTTCCGTTCGGGGCCGAGGAGGGGGGGCTTGACATGTTTCGGCTCTTCCGGGAGAACATCACGCTTCAGGGGGGCATTGCGCCGGTGCGGGCGTACATCCCGGCGCTGATGGAGGACGTTCTGGCGGGAACGCTCGACCCGTCCCCGGTTTTCGACGAGACGGTCGGCCTGGAGGAGGTGCCTGACGGCTACGCCGCGATGGACGACCGGGACGCAATCAAGGTGATGGTTGAACTCTGACGGGGGCCGCAGCGGGTTCGCGCACTGCCAGCCCTTGGCCAACCTCTCGACCGGCATCTGACCGTCAGCTCCCGAGCTCCGAAACGCCTCTTGCGATCGTGTACGGCACAAACGCCATGAAGAGGCCCAGGACCGCCACGGCAACCTGCTGCTGCCCTCCCCGCACCGCATAGAAGTGCGTCGCCACGAACACGCCGGCCGCGACCGACGAGAGGATCGAGAACGTCCAGCACAGCGTGCGAACCGCCCATCCGATCCACGATAGGGCCGAAGAAGAATCGTCGTCGGAAGACATGGTCGTAGGTTTCTTGTCTTGGCAAAGAGGGAATTCTGACAGGCAAGGTCAGAAACAGCGGCGCTCTGCAGAACTGCTTCCAGTACGCCCAACACCACTTCTTCTTCCCAGCCCTCCGTGAAAATCGGGCCACCACTTGCGTCTCGGTCCTGCAGAGCTTCGTCGGTGCCGACGACCATTGGGGGGCATGCCACCGTCCAGGAAGCCGACAAGCGAGGTATCGTCTCTGGACCAGACGTCAATCTTCCGACGGATATGCCGGAGTACCACTGACCGAGGAGCGACTTTCGAAGAAAGACGCATCGGCTGATAGACCTTCCCGCCTGTCCCTCACGTGACGCCGGTGTGCTACGGTCCATGTGCCCCACAGACGTGCTGTCCACGCTCAAGCCAGGAGATGAGCCGCTTCCAGTCGGGCTGATCCGCCGGGAGCTGGGCACGCACTCCGGTCCCCGTCATCACGCGAGGGGCTGCCGCAGGGGTTGCCCGAGCACTCCGGCTGGACAGAGCCTCTGCACGTCGGGAAACGGGCGTTGCTTCCTGCCGTCTCAATGTCTCGGTGGTTTTCTAACCATCCGGTCTCCCCCCGGCGATTTTCATTCTTCCTGATCGCTGTCCTCAGCGTCGGGGGGACTGGGAGCGTCACCCTCACCGTTCAGGCGGGCCGGAAGCGAGGAGAAATCCGACAATTGCGAGGGGCCCTCCTCGCTACCGAGGGCCTCCTGGCCGAGAGGCTCCAGCGAGCGGGCTCCCGGAGGACGCCGGCTCACCGACTCGGTCAGGGAGCGTCGCGAGGCATGTTTCGTGGGACGCCCGCTGACCCGCTTGCGCCAGAGCTGCCAGCTGGACCGCTTCAGGCGGCTTCGCATCAGCGCGATTACTGCCTCCTCGTCGAGCCCGTATCGCGCCTCGATGGCCTCGAAGGGCACGTCGTCCTTCCAGGCCATGCCAATGACGTGTGAGACCTCCTCGTCGGAAAGATCGTGATCGTCTTGAACGCCCATGAAGGAAGCAGGTCTTGGGGCAGAAGAGTGGAAGGCTCCGTCGGCTCAACCGCCCGGTGCGGAGAACCCGTTCTCGGGGACATGCGGCCGCGGGTCCGAAAGACAAGCAGGGTCGTTTTCAGTCCCAGAGACACGTCTTCGGATCTATTCGAGGTCGCCCGTTCGGCAACCAAGTCTGTTAGATACGCAGCGAGCAAAGATCGATTCCTACAGAGTCGGGGCCTGCGGGTGAAAAGGTCGGAAGGTCACGCCGACGCAGTCGAGAGAATCCCGGAGGGACTTTCCGCCTGGGAGCAGATGAGGTGTAAGCACCAAACGCGATGGCCAGGCACGGCATCAGGCGATCGCCGAGCAGAACGACCGGATCTTGCCAGACCTCCACAACTGCAGGGGAGCCCCCACTGCCTGCCCCGCCGGCGCGACGCCACAGTCCGGACTGTGACGACAGTTCGGTCTGTAGAGCCCGCCGACCACGCGGGGGCTGGATCAAGAGGGAGAGTGGCTGCCGCACAAGGATGTTCGCCCACCCCGATATCGATTGCCTCTTTCAACGATTCCCGAGCGAGACTCACTCGTCCTCTTACCCTGAATAGGGCGCGTCCAGGTACTGCCGGGCACGCTTGTGGGCGCCGGCGGTGTCCTCCATACGTAGCACCTTCCGGTAGCGACTGAGGGCCATCTTGCGCTGCCCTAGGGCGTCGTACACCATCCCCTGGTACAGGTAGCCGAGCATCCGATACCGCGTGTTCTCGATGTCCCGGCTGGTCAACTGCTCCAGCTGGGCCAGGTGGGACAGGGCCTGCTGGTACTGATCGTCGTAGAGCTGGTCGCGGGCCAGGTAGAGATGTGCCACTTCCTTCATGTGCAAATTATACCCAGGATTCCCCGCCCTGCACCGCTTCAGAATGGTCTGGAAGATCGCCTGAGCGCGTTCCCACCGGCCCCAGCGCGCGTAAACGCGTCCCTCGAAGGCGTGAAAAAACGGGTTGTTGGGATGCTCTTGACGAAGCCACGAGACCCACTTCCGACTTTTGGTGAAGCTATCCTCGTAGAGGTAGTGGATCTTGGCCAGGAAGTATGCGGCCTCTGTCTGCACGTACCGCCCATTGGTAGCGGCCTCACGGAGCAGTCGAAGCCCTCGCGCCTCGTTCCCGTCGGGCAGCAGCCACAGGATGGCCTTCGACAAGGTGTATTCCTCAGCCAGGATGGCCGAGTAGTAATCGTACATGCCCGGCCCGAACACGTAGTCTCCTTGCTTGGGGGCTACGTCCTCGACTTTTTGGACGTAGTTGATTGCCTTCTGGGCATTGCGGATCGTCTGCCACCAGTGGCGGCGGTTGGAGTGAAGCCGGGCCAGAAATCCGTGGGCCGCCGCCTTGAAGAGAGCCGCGTCGAAGTGATCTGGATTTTTGTTCAGTAGATCATTGCAGCGTGCAATAACGGTGTTCATCTGCTCGATAAATGCCTCGTCGTGGGAGGTGTCCGTCAGGTCGAGCATGATGGTCCACCACAGGTTCAACCCCTTCAGGAACGGTCCAATAGGGTGCTCGGGATACCGGTCGTCGATCCTGTCGAAGACGGCCTTCGCCTTCTCGAACTGCATGCCGTAGAGCAGGTCGAGCCCCTTCGTCCCGTGCGTTCGCACGAAGGAATCGTCGAGGATGGAGGCCTTCTCACCTGCAGAGTCGGGGGGCGAGTGAGACTGGGAGTGTGCGACGCAGACCTTCCCGGTGAGGAGCAGCAGTCCGGCGGCGAGAGCAACGAATTGAGTCCGCATGGGCTCGTTGGGTGCCCCTGAGGGCAGCCTGTGCTGTTTTGAAGTCGCCTTCGAATGGGGGTGGTCCCGGACCGACGCGACCGGGAGAACGACGGCCGTTCATGGTTCCGGCGTCGGGAGCCGTATGCGCCGCCCACATGGGAGGGGCAGGCGCCGAGGAAACCGGATGCATCAACAGGGGCCCAAAAACGGCTGTTCCCTCCCGTTCACTACCCTCCGGGCTCGTCGGCCTTCAACCCGCGCAGGCTCTTCTCGGCCAGGAGGTTTACATCGTACGTCTGCACCCGACCGTTTTGCTCACGGTGTCGCCGTCGGGCAATGGTCACGAGGCGGTCTAACAGCTCGTCGAACGGCACGCCCGAGGGCTCCCACAGGTAGAACGAAAATGATCCCGGAATCGTGTTGATCTCATTGAAGTAGAGCTGTCCCGAAGACGCTTGGGACTCGTCGATCATGAAATCAATGCGGACGACTCCGGCACACTCGAAGAGGTGAAAGATGCGGACAGCTATCTCTCGGATCTGTTCTGTACGGTCATCGGAGAGCCGAGCGGGGACAATCCGGTCCTGCGAGGCCATGCCGCCGGGTGACGATCCGGCATTTTTGGCGCCTCCCTCCTTGGCTGCCTCTCCATCGTCCCGCATGTACTTGTCCTGGAAGGTGAGCACCTCGTCGTCGTCCGAGGGGACCGGTTCCTCCAGCACACTGGGCGTGGCGTCGTGCGCGTCGCCCAGCACCGAGCAGTTGATCTCCCGGAGCTCTTCGACGGCCGCCTCCACGACGACCTTGTCGTCGTACCGGAACGCGTCCTCGATGGCCGCGTCAAGACTGGCCCGGTCTTTCACCCGTCCAATGCCGATGGAAGAGCCGCAGCGGGCGGGCTTCACGACGAGCGGATAGCCGATCTCCTCCTCGCACCGGTCCAGGGCTTGTTCCTCCTGGTAGGCCCATTCGTCCTCGCGGAACGACACGAAATCTACGACGGGAATGCCGGCCCCCTGGCACACCCGCTTCGACATGACTTTGTCCATCCCGAGTGCAGAGCCGAAGACCCCGGCGCTGGTGTAGGGCACATTGAACGTCTCGCAGAGCCCCTGCACACTTCCATTCTCCCCCGGCCCTCCGTGCAGACCGAGCAGCATGACGTCGATCCGCCTCCGCAGGGGGGGCCGGACCAGGTGCTTCAACGCTCCGGCCTCGCGATCCTCGAGAAGCTCAAGGTACCCGTGCGGGGTGGGCACGAGTGCCACCGGCACGGCGTCGGCGAGCAGAGCATCGAGGTCCCGATACTGCTCTACGTCGAGCAGGGCACGGCCCGTGTACCAGGTGCCATCCTTTGCGATGTAGATGGGAACAGGAACGTACTGGTCGTGGTCGAGGGCCGCTGCAGCCTGCAGCGCAGAGATGACTGACACCTCATGCTCGGGCGCCACGCCGCCGAGAACAACGCCAACGTGCAGGGGCTCATCGGACACAGGACTGGCAACTGGTGTTGGTGAGCGGAACGAACGCCACGAGCCGATACGACGAGCCATGCGTGAACGATCCTCGACCGAGACCGCCCCCCTCCCGTCAAGTCTCCACCAAACCCGACACTGGTCGTCTGTTTCCCCCTCCTCGCCGTTGGTTTTGCTCCCTCGGCCGTTTAGATTAACGCAGCAGTCACCGTGCTCGCATTCTCGATCCCCTACCCACTCCCGATTCCCCACCACTGGTGCGACTGGCCATCATCTCAGACATCCACTCGAACCTCGAAGCACTCGAACGCACTTTCGAGGCCATCGAAGAGGCGGACGTGGACGCCATCTACTGTCTGGGAGACGTCGTGGGCTACAACGCCGATCCCGCCGCCTGTATCAACCTCGTCCGCGACCGATGCGACGCGGTCGTGCTCGGCAACCACGACGCCGCGGTGGCGCGTGAGACCAACGTCGATTTCCTCCCCGCCGATGGTCAGGAGGCGGCACGCCACAACCGCGAGCAGCTTTCGGAGGCGCAGCGGGACTACCTCGCCGACCGGCCGCTTACATACACCACCGCCAACTGCACCTTCGTCCACGCCACGCCCGACGACCCGACGGCCTGGAAGCGCCTCACTTCGTACCCGTCCGCTCGGACGCAGTTCGAGCACTTCGACACGGACGTGTGTTTTTTTGGCCACACCCACCGCCCGGCCGTCATGGCCGACACGCTGGGCGTCTTCCAGGTGCGGCCCGGCTACCGCTACCTCATCAACGTGGGGAGCGTCGGCCAGCCGCGCGACCAGAATCCGAAGCTGAGCTTCGGTCTGTTTGACACCGAGGCGTTCGAATACGAAAACGTGCGGTTCGACTACGATGTGGCCGGGGCGGCCCGCAAGATTCGGCGCGCCGACGGCCTGCCCGATCGGCTCGCCGATCGGCTCGAGACCGGGGTGTAGGTGGGCCTCTTTTTTCTCCCTAGCGTCGCCGCTACGCCTCTTCGTGCTCGACGAACTGCCCGTCGCTGTAGACGGCCCAGGGCCGCCCCACCATCTCGCTGCCCAGAAAGGGAGTGTTCTGGCTCTTCGACCGGACGTGCGCCTCGGTGAAGGTCCACTCGGTCGAGGCGTCGAAAATCGTGAGGCGGGCCGGTTCCCCCTCCACGATCTCCGGCACGTCGAGCCGCAGGATGCGCCGCGGCGCCACGGTCAGCTTCTGCACCGCCTCCTCGACCGACAGCACTCCGGGCGCAATCAGCTCGCGCCCGATGAGCCCCCAGGCCGTCTCAAGTCCGGTGATGCCGAAGGGGGCGGCGGTAAACTCCACCTCCTTTTCGTAGGTGGCGTGGGGGGCGTGATCGGTACAGATCGCGTCGATGGTGCCGTCGGCCAGTCCCTCCTTGAGGGCCGCCACGTCGGCCGCTGAGCGGAGGGGCGGGTGCATTTTCGTGTTGGTGTCGAAGGCCGTCTGCTCCACGGCCTCGTCGGTGAGGGCCAGGTGATGGGTACACACCTCCGCCGTTACGGGAATGCCGCGGGCCTTTGCGCGCCGGACCAGTTCTACGCCGCGCGCCGTGGAGAGGTGCGCCACGTGCACGTCGCTCCCGGTGAGGGCGGCCAACTCGATGTCGCGGGCAATCATGACGTCTTCGGACGCGGCGGGAATGCCATCGAGGCCGAGCCGGGCCGACACCGTTCCCTCGTGCATTTGCCCGCTGGGATTGAGCGTCTCCTCCTCCATGTGGTTGACGATCGGACGGTCGAGCATACGGCTGTACTCCAGGGCCCGGCGCATCAGGCCAGCGTTCTGCACCGGCGCTCCGTCGTCGCTGAAGGCCACAGCCCCTCCGGCCCGGAGGTCGGCCATCTCGGCAATCTCGTGTCCGGCGCGCTCCTTCGAGACGCACGCGATGGGGTAGACGCCCACCGGTGTCGCCTCGGCCCGTTCTCGCACAAACTCGACCACGTCTCGGGTGTGAATAGGGGGGTCGGTATTGGGCATGCACGCCACGTCGGTGAAGCCCCCCGCGAGCGCCGCGCGGGTGCCCGTGGCGATGGTTTCCTTGTGCTCATAGCCCGGCTCTCGAAGGTGGACGTGCATGTCCATCCATCCCGGCGACAGGTACGCATGCGAGGCGTCGTACGTCGGCACGTCGCCGTCCACGTCCAGGTCGTCCCCAACGGCCGCGATGGTGCCGCCTCGGATTAGCACGTCGGCGGAACGAGCGGTCTTGGTCTTGGGCCGAAGGAGGGTGCCGCCGCGAAGGAGAAGATCTGGCGTCATGCGCTCCGAAACCGCATCGTGACGAGGCGTCTATCGCATCCAAAAAGGTACGATCCGTGGTTCCTTCCGTCAACGGTCCTGCCCGCGGTCGTTCGCAGGCCACCGAACACGGCTCAGGAGTCCTCCATCCAGGCGTTTGGCACCGCGCTCCTCCTACCGCTCCGTGGTGGGCTCGGGCTGGCCCGGACTCGTCTCCGGCGTCGGGAGGAGGTGTTCGGTAATTGTGTCCGTGAGCATCGTGAACAAATTCAGCCGCGTTTTGCCCCCAGCGAGTCCGTGCTCGTGGGTGGGGTACATCATGAACTGGAACTGCTTGTTGGCTTCCTGCAACTGATTGACCATCTGGACGCTGTTCTGGAAGTGCACGTTGTCGTCGTCGTCCCCGTGTACCATCAGCAAACTCTGGTCGGCACGCAGGCGGTCGGCGTAAGCCAGGGGAGCGCCCTTCTCGTACCCATCCTCGTTCCGCTGTGGGGTAGACATGTACCGCTCGGTGTAGATGGTGTCGTAGAGCCGCCAGTCCGTCACAGGGGCGATGGACAGGCCGGTGTCGAAGGTGGAGGGCCCTTCCTCCCGCAGCATCGAAAGAAGCGTCATGTACCCGCCGTAGCTCCAGCCCCAGATCCCGATCCGGTCGCGGTCTACCCAGGCGGAATCCGCGAGGGCCTGGGCCGCGTGGATCTGGTCGGCCGACTCCGGTTGGCCGAGGCGCTGGTATGGCACGTCCTGAAAGGCCTTCCCGCGCCCCCCGGTGCCCCGGTTGTCCACACTTACGACGACCACGTCGTGCGTCCGCGCCAGGTACTGGTGCCAAAGCTGCCGGCTGCCCCCCCACCGGTCCGTTACGGTTTGGACGCCCGGCCCTCCGTACACGTACATGAGCACCGGGTACTTTTCCGACGGGTCGAAGTCCGTGGGTTTGATGACGTAGGCGTTGAGGGGCGTTCCATCGGCGGCCGGAAGACTCGTAAAGCGCCGTCTGGGGAGGTCGAGGCTGTCGAGACGCTGCTTCAGAACCTTATTGCCCTGAAGGGTTGTGAGGCGGTCTCCGTTGGTCTCGTGCAAGGTCCACGTCGGGGGCGTGCCCGACGCTGAGTACTGATCGATGTAGTAGGACAGGTCCTTCGACAGATTGATGGCGTGCCAGCCCGGGCGTGTAGTGACCTTGCGGGCAGGAGGGGCTGCTTCGTGCGGGGCCATGGAGACTTCTGCCCTGTAGAGGTGGCGCTCAATCGACGTGTCGCGGGTCGCGGTGAAGTAGGCCGTTCCGTTTTTTTCGTCGATCCCGTGAAACTGGGTAACCTCCCAATCGCCCTCGGTAACGGGCCCGACCTTCGTACCGTCGTTCCGGTAGAGATAGGCGTGGTTGTATCCGCTGCGCTCGGAGAGAAAAATGAAGTGCTTCCCGTCGTCGAGAAAGGAAAGCTTGTCGTTGGTGATGTCGATGTACGTATCTCGGGTCTCGTGAAGGACGCGGGTCACGTCCCCGGTCGTTGGATCACCGTAGAGAAGGTCCAGGTCGTTCTGCTCCCGGTTCAGGCGAAACATCCAGACCCGGTGCTGTCCTCCAATCTTCGGGGTCCAGCCGATGCGGGCGAGGTACTCGTGTGGATCCGACGCCTCCTCTTTCTTCGAGAGCCCGGGGTCCCACGTTTTCGTGTCGAAATAGCGCACCGCCTGCGGCTGCCCTGCCTCCGACGTGTCGACCTTCGAGAGATCGACCACGCCAATCTTGATCTCGCTGTTTTTCTCCCCTGCCTTCGGGTAGCGGAAGCGAGTGATCTTCGGGTAGCGCTTGGTGTTGTCCATTAGCGGAAACGACCGCGTCTCGGACTCGTCGAGCTTGAAGAAGGCAATGTGCGAGCCGTCTGGACTCCACCGCCAGCCGTCCCGCAGCCCGAATTCTTCCTCGTAGACCCAGTCAAAGGTCCCGTTGATGATTTTCCCCTCACTGCCGTCGGTGGTGAGGGCGGTTTCCGTGCCGGTCGCCAGGTTGACGACGTGTAGGTCTCGCTTTCGCACAAACGCGACTTTCGTGGCCGAAGGATTGAACTTGGCGAACATCTGATACCCCCTGTCTCGGTCGGAGATCGGGGTTAGCGTCTGTGCGCCGAGATCATACACGTAGTAGTATCCCTTCGTATTGGCCCGCCACACTTCCTTCGAGTCCGTGTAGATGAGCACCTTCTCCCCTCCGTCGCTAAACGTGTAGCCCTCGATCGGCACGATGCGATCGACATCCTCCGCGTACAGGTTCGTGCCGTCGATGACCTGCGTGCGCTCCTCGGTCTTCAGGTTATACCGCATCAAGTGGGTCGCATCGGCAGTGTCGGCGGACTCGATGTAGGTAATTACGGGTCCCTGATCGGCCCACTTTCCGCCCCGGAATGTTTTGGGCCGGAACGTGGAGGAGGCGTGGATGCTCTCAAGGGTGAACTCAGGCCCCTCCTGTTCCTGCGCAACCCCCGGGGTGTCGGGGAGAATCAGCAGGGCGGCAACGAGGAGGACAAGACGGCGAAGCATAGTGGCAGACAGCGTTGGTGAGAAGGGGGTGTCGGTTGAGACGAACGCCGGGAAGATACCTGCAAGAACGTCCTAATGCAATGCAATCCCTTCCTCAGTGCCCCGTTCCTCCTCCCTTCTGCTCCGGACACGGCTCCGGGGTTCCTCGGTAGGTCGCAGAACGAGGACGGGAACCATTGTCCAACGGGCCTCCGTAGGCAGGTTTGCGTGCATTCGTTGTATTGCGTGGCGACACCGACTCTCTTCCCATTACTGATTGGTCCACCAACACAGACGAACACTCGCCAGCAACCGCCATCGTGGACCTGGCCGCCATCCGCCACAACGCTCGCGTCCTGCAGGACCGCGCCGGCGGGGCCGATCTGATGGCGGTCGTGAAGGCCGACGCCTACGGGCACGGGGGCTTGCCGGTGGCTCGAACGCTGCACGAGGAAGGCATCCGGCATTTTGGCGTGGCTCGCCTGGATGAGGGCATTCGTCTCCGCGACCAGGGGATTGCCGATCGCATACTGGTGCTGGAGGCCCCCTCCCCCGAGCACCTCCCTCATTATGTTGAGCACAGTCTCGATCTTACGATTTCCTCGACCCGCACCGCGGCGGACGTGGCCCGTCTTGCCTCCGCGGGAGCACCTGTGCGGGCACACGTGAAGGTGGACACCGGGATGGGACGGCTTGGCCTCGCCCCTGACGACGTGACGGAGGTGGTATCGCTTCTCGCCGACACGGCCGGCATCGACTTGGTGGGGCTGTGGACGCACTTCGCGACGGCGGACGTGCCCGAGAGTGCGTTTGCTCGGACCCAGCTTGAGCGGTTCGAGTCTGTCGTGGACAAGGTTGGGGCCCCCTTCGACCGCGTGCACGCCGCCAACACCGGCGCTCTCCTGACGCTTGGGGCCCGTGCGCACGACTTCGCAGCGCCGCTCGTGCGCACCGGCATTGCTCTGTATGGCCTGACGGCCACCCCAGACCTAGAGCCACGCCTCGATCTGCGTCCTGCGATGCAGCTGCAAGCCCGCGTGACCCACCTCAAGACGGTATCTGCCGGAACACCGATTTCGTATGGCGCTCAATGGCGGGCCTCCCAACGCACACGCATTGCCACGCTTGGCGTCGGCTACGGGGACGGATACCCGCGCCTGTGCTCGGGACGGGCGTCCGTTCGGCTGGGCGGATCTTTGTGTCCGGTCGTGGGCACGATCTGCATGGACATGTGTATGGTGGACGTAGGACCGCCCAACCAGGACCCGGCAGCCACCGTGGACGTGGGAGATGAGGCGATCCTCTTCGGTCCATCCTCCCCCTCCGTGCATGATGTTGCCCAGTGGGCCGAGACCATTCCCTACGAGATTTGCTGTGGGGTCTCCCCGCGGGTTCCTCGTCGCTACGTCCAGCCTGAGGAGAAGGCCGAATCTGCTGGGGCTGTCCAACTCTCCTCTTCGGAGCGCTCGCCATAACACGACATTTTTACATTCTTCACCCTCTGGATAACCAAAACCGTGCATCCCACTGTGGGATTTTCCTGTATGCACTTGGGTAGACGGGAAAGGATGCTAATAGAGACAGTCCCACTTTCTTCTCTTTTGTTCAAAGAAATTCTTTTAACCAATGCCCATTACTGCTGATCCTAGTGACATCGATGTTCTCGTTGTCGACGACGAGAAGGATGTTGTCGAGGTTGTCGGTCACTTTCTCGAAGAGGAGGGCTACAATGTCCACACTGCTTACGACGGCGAGGAAGCACTCGAGAAGGCCTCCTCGGAAATTGACCTGATTGTGCTCGACATCATGCTTCCGGGCGTGGACGGCTACGAGGTCTGCCGGAAGCTGCGTTCCCGTGTGGAGACGGAGGAGATCCCGATCGTTTTCCTCAGTGCGAAGACTGAGGAGGAAGATCAGATAGAAGGCCTGATGCTCGGCGGGGACGACTACCTGACCAAGCCGGTATCCCCACAGGTTCTCGTGGCCCATGTGAAGGCCGTGCTGCGACGCTCTGGGGTCGAGGAAAGCAGCATTCTCGAGGTCGACGGCCTCAAGATTTACGAGGATGAGTACCGCGCTGAGCTCAACGGCGAGGACCTGGGGCTGACGCTCACAGAGTTTGAGCTTCTCCGATACCTCGTTCGACATCCCCGCAAGGCATTTACGCGCCAGCAGCTGCTCGAGACCATCTGGAAGGACGCCATGATGGTGACCGAGCGCACCGTCGACGCGCACATCAAGAACCTGCGTGAGAAGCTCGGCGACTTTGCCAAGCACATTCAAACCGTGCGAGGTGTCGGGTACCGCTTCGTCCGCGAAGAGGAGTCGGCCGAGGCGTAACCGCACGGTGCGCCGGGGGCGCCCCCGCTGCAGGTGATCTGCGGGAGACATTTATATTTTCGGTGTTGTATGTCTTTCCTCCGCTCAATCCGCGACTTTCTTCTTCCGCGGCGGGCGTCAACCCAGACTTGGATGGTCCTCACGTTCGCCCTGTTTGTTGGGGTGGCGGTCGTGGGAGTGGGCCTCTATGCGGTGCTCGTCCTGCGGGGCGATATGCGCAGGTCCATGCGGCAGACGCTCCACGATCAGGCCGACCGAATTGCCGTTCAGGTCCAGCAGGAGCCAACCCCTGCCCGCCGCCACATGATCGTGGAGGACCTCACGGAGCTGACGGACCTGAACATTGCCCTCGTCACGCCCGACACGGCCTACCGCCCGGCCTCCCGTCCTTCGCCTGCGGACACCCTGGTAGACGTCTCTGCTCTCCAGGGGATGGACGAGAGCCAAACTCGGTTTGCGCGCGCCCAGACCGCGGAGGGGCAACCCCTCTTCGTGGCTGCTCTTTATCGGCCATCCGCGGACCTGATCGTTCGTGTCAGCCAGCCTCCCCCACCCCTGTATCATCTGGTCCAGCGGTCCCAGGTCGTGCTCATCCTGGGCATGGTTCTGGCCTTCATCCTGTCCCTCATCGGCAGCTTCATTGCCGCCTATCAGGTGAAGACGCCTCTCGAGCGCATCGGCGAGACGGCCCGCCGGGTCGCAGATGGGGAGTTCGCCGATAAGATTCGCGTGGACTCCCGCGCGGCGGAGTTCCAGGACCTGGCCGAAAGCCTGAATCGAGCGTCCGACGCGTTCCGGGAAAAGATCGAGGAACTGGAGCGCATGACCCGGCTGCAAAGCGAGTTTATCGGGAACGTCTCGCATGAGGTGCGCAATCCCATCTTTTCGATCAGCGGGTACCTTGAGGCCCTCGGCACGCCGCAACTCGACGACGAGCAGCGGAAGATGTACGCTGAGAAGGCACTGACCAACCTCAATCGGCTCCAGAACCTCTTTAACGACCTGATCGACATCGCCCGGCTCGAGTACCGCGAGGACTTGATCGACCGGTCGGTTTTCGACCTGAAAGACCTGGTGAACGAGGTTGCCGAGATGCTTCGTCCGAGGGCCGAAGAGAAGGGGCTCGATCTTCAGGCCGACGTGCCCCGCTATTTCGTCCACGCCGACCGCTCACGGATCCGTCAGGTGCTGCGGAACCTGATCGAGAACGGAATTGCGTACACCAACAGCGGATCAGTGCGCTGCCGCGTGCAACGTCGGCTCGACAAGGTTCGAATCGAGGTCGTCGATACGGGGCAGGGCATCGATGAGGACCATCTCGACCGGATTTTCGAGCGCTTCTACCGCGTCGACCCGGACCGGTCCCGCGAGAGTGGAGGGACCGGCCTTGGGCTCAGCATTGTCAAGCAGATCCTTCAGGCCCACGGCGAGGAAATCAACGTCGAAAGCACCCGGGGGCGGGGAACTCGGTTCTGGTTCGAGCTTCCGTACGAGTCGGAACCGGAGCCGAAAGCTGTAGAGGCTTAAACGGTGGCTCGGGAAACGGCCTCGTTCATGGCGCATGCCTATGGTCCCGCAAGCATCGGAGCCACGTCTCCGCGGCGGAACTGCTTCTTTCTCTGCGCCGCTCGCTGATGGGATCCGGAGGAGTGGTCGA
This sequence comes from Salinibacter sp., assembly GCF_042218895.1. NCBI lineage: Bacteria > Pseudomonadati > Rhodothermota > Rhodothermia > Rhodothermales > Salinibacteraceae > Salinibacter > Salinibacter sp. The sequence continues at coordinate 27,877 of NZ_JBDGQQ010000100.1, forward strand.
TGCTTCCGGTTGTTCCTCTCCTCGTCCCCGCCTGCTTGATCGAGTCGCTTCTACCCCTCGCGGGCGTGTCCGCGCACGAAGAAGGAATCTTTTCGTTGGTCGGGGAATTTCATATACTGAGGTGCTACCCTTCTACGATAATCAATCTTTAGATGGCCCTACCGTGGAAGCGCTTTTGGTCGGCGCAGTTGAGGAATTCCCCCGCTGCGGTTGGGACTGTGCGTGTCCCGATCGTTAGGGGCTTGGCGGAATGAGCAGCCAGATCCTCCACAGGGATGCGCCGGCTCCTCCGATGGCTTCGCAAAACAATCTCCCCTACCATGCAGAACCCGAGCAATTCCGATTCTGAGGTGCACGAGGAGTCGCCGGGGTCTTCAGAGACGGAGGTCCCCGAGTCTGAAATGGCGAATGGAGAAGCCGCTGTCTCCGATCCCGCTTCCTCCCCGGAGGCGGTGGCTTCCCCCCACGACGTGCCGGCCGAGGAGCTGGAGCACGGGGACGGACACGCGGCCATCCCGACGGTGCCCTCCATCGAATCGTGTGGGTCGGTGGACATCGACCGTCTCGGGCCCGATGACTTTGCGGCCGAGACGCTGCGCCAGCGCCTGCGTACCATGATGGTGTCCCGCCATCTCGACGAGAAGATGATGACCCTGCTCAAGCAGGGCAAGGGCCACTTCCACATTGGATGTGCCGGCCACGAGGCCGCACAGTCGGCCATCGGCCTATACTCTCGTCCCGGGGAGGGACCGGGACACGACTGGTTTTGCTTCTACTACCGAGATCTCTGCCTGGCGCTGTCGCTGGGCATGACGCCCCGCGAGGCCATGCTGGCGCATCTCGCGAAGGCCGACGACCCCAACTCGGGCGGACGACAGATGCCGGAGCACTTCGGCCTGAAGCACTTGAACGTGATGACGACGGCGTCGCCCGTGGGTGCACAGTTTAATCCTGGCCTTGGATTCGGCTTCGCCATTCAGCAGCGGGGGAACGACAGCTACGTGTACGTTTCCTGTGGCGAGGGCGCCACCTCTCAGGGCGACTTCCACGAAGCTCTCAACTGGGCTGCCCGCGAGCAGGCCCCGGCCCTCTTTTTCGTGCAGGACAACAAGTACGCAATCAGCGTCCCCATCGACGAGCAGACGGCCGGCGGCACCCCCTACAAGCTGGCCGCGGGCTACGAGGGGCTCAGTCGGATCCGGGTGGACGGTACCGACTTCTTTGCCAGCGCCTCTGCGGCTCGGGCGGCAATCAATCACATCCGCGCGGGCAACGGGCCGGTGTGCCTCGTGGCCGACGTGGTGCGGCTGTTCTCTCACTCGTCGTCGGACGACCACACCAAGTACCGCACGTCCGACGAGCTGGAGGCGGATCGGAAGATCGATCCCATTTCCCGGCTGGAAACGGCCCTCGTCGACGAGGGGGTGCTTACCGAGGCGGAGATCGACACCATGCGGGAGGAGGTGGACGCGGAGGTCGACGAGGCCGCCGAGTGGGCCAAACAGCAGGATGACCCGGCCCCCGAGACGGCCACCAACCACGTATTCTTTGAGGGGGATCACGGCATCGACTACGACTCGACGGACGACATCGACGAGGAGGCGGACCCGATCGTGATGGTCGACGCCATCAACCGGGCGCTCAAGGAAGAAATGGCGCGGGACGAGAGCATTATCGTCTATGGGGAAGACGTGGCCGGCGATAAGGGCGGTGTGTTCACCGCCACGAAGGACCTCACCGCTCAATTCGGCGAGGATCGCTGCTTTAATTCGCCCCTGGCCGAGGGATCGATCGTCGGCACTGGCGTGGGCTACGCCGCCAGCGGCTTCCGTCCGGTCGTCGAGATCCAGTTTGCCGACTACATCTGGCCGGCCATGCAGCAGATGCGCAACCAGGTGGCCCCTATCCACTACCGATCCGATGGGCAGTGGCGCTGCCCAATGGTGATCCGGGCGCCCTGTGGAGGCTACATCCACGGCGGCCTCTGCCACTCGCAGAATGTCGAGTCGATCTTTGCTCATACGCCCGGCCTCAAGGTGGCCCTCCCCTCCAATGCCGCCGACGCGAAGGGGCTGTTGGCGACGGCCATCCGGATGGAGGATCCGGTGCTCTTTCTGGAGCACAAGGCGCTGTACCGCGCTGCTTCGGCCCGCACGCCCACCCCGCCTGAGGAGTACACCCTCCCGTTCGGCGAGGCGCGCATTGCCCGCGAGGGGTCGGACATGACGATCGTGAGCTACGGCCTGATGACGCAGAAGTCGCTCAACGTGGCGGACGAGCTCGAGAATGAAGGCGTCGACGTGGAGGTGGTGGACCTCCGGACGATTATGCCCCTCGACTCGGAGACGATCCTGGAGTCGGTGCAGAAGACCAATCGCGTGCTCGTGGTCTACGAGGACCACGAGTTCATCGGCTTCGGCGCGGAGATCTGTGCCCAGATTGGAGATGACGCCTTCAAGTACCTTGATGCCCCCATCCGCCGCGTCGCGGGCGAGTTCACCCCCATTCCGTTCGCCCACTCGCTGGAGCGCGCCGTGCTGCCGAGCGACGAGGGGATTCTGGAGGCCGCCCGCGACCTGGTGGCCTTCTAACCCCATCCGGTGGCCCTACGGCGCTTCGGAGCGCGCCGCGGGTCGGGAGACCTGAACTGTGTCCTGTCGGGTCGAATCCGGCGTCGCGGTCGCAGGGAGCTTCTGCGTCTGCGTGACCCCCACGCCGCGCCGGTACACCATCTCTCCGCCGTTTTCTCCCGTCTTGTAGATCGGGAAAAGGGTTCCCAAGCCCACCACGAAAAGGACGGCGTGCGAGAGTCGCCGGCTCCGGATCTGTGTGATGAAGAGCCCGATGGCCCGAGCGCCGGCGTACGCGCTCGTCGAGACCATGGTATACCACGCCCAGTACGAGTGCGTGGAAAGGGTCTGGGCGGCCTCAGGGGTCGCGATGGTGACCGTGTCGATCGCCCAGGTCCCGCTGTAGTAGCTCACAACCGCGCTCAGCCCCGTCGCCACGTAAAGCCCCGTCGCGACTTCCTGCCCGGTTTCCCAGCGCTCCCCGAGCCAGAGGGCCAGTGCGTCGGCGGCAACGGCAGCAAAGATGAGAGCAATGGGAAAGTGCACGATGAGCGGGTGTGCATTGGGCACCCACTCAGGAAGCAAAAAATCGGGGACCACAGTGAAGCGAAAGGATTTTAGAGATGGAAGTGGCACCCCAGGAAACCTGCCGTTGCGAAAGCATGGTTCTGCCGAATCGTAATCAACTCGGCACGCTCTCTCTCCATTTCAACGAAGGGGGAACGATTCGTCAGTCCCTCCCCGCCTTCCCGAAAAACTGGCCGTGGAAGCCGAACGGGATGGCGTGCGGCACCGTCGCCCGCGCCCGCTCGCTCCAGGAGGCCGCGTCGAGCACGAGCAGGAACGATTGCTCGTTGCCCGGATCGAGCACGACCGACAGTACTACGCCGTCGTCCTCGTCTGAACCGTGCGGAGCCGGGACGAAGACCGGCTCGCCGGGATAGGTCCCCGACTCGTGCCACGTCTGCGCGGCGCCGGTCTCGGCGTCGATCTTCACGAGCTGGTCGGTGAAATTGTCCGTCTCGCGCGTTCCCACGCCGTAGACGTGCTGGTATGGTCGCGCGGTCGCCACGCCGTCGTGGATGCGCGGCAGTTCCAGGCGCTCGTCGCTCTGCACCGTAGAGGAGGCCGCGCCGCCGTTCAGTGGAAGGCGGTAGCGGCGGAGGTGACCCGTCCCCGGCGTCGGCTCGTCGCTGCGGAGGCGGTCGAGGTACAGGTCGTCGATGATGGACGCGTCCGGATAGGTGACGATGTCGCAGACCACCGCGCCGTCCCGCTCAAAGGCGTTGACGTGGTGGAAGCCGAACGCCGCGTCGGCCGTGCAGGTGGCGATTTCCTCGCCGTCGGACTTCCGAAGAATGCGGAACCGCGTGCCGCGCCCCGGCGTCCATTCGAAGTTTTCGATGAACGGCTTTCCGCGCAGCAGTAGATCCAACGGATTCACCACGAGCGGCCACTCCGACAGGATCACGTACCGCTCCGTCATCCCGAAGCTGTGCATGTAGCTGGGCCGGTCCACGTCGAGGCTCGCCACCTCGCGGCGCGTCGCGTTCCCCGGCGCCACCCCGAGAATCTTGTACGTGCACTGGCGCCCAAACGAGGCCCCGTACGAGAGCGTCCGGCCCGTCTCGGGCTCAATCTGGGGATGGGCCGTGGAGGTATCCACGCTCACGTCGTCCGCAAAGTCCACGACGCCCGCCGTCTCCAGGGTCTCCGGGTCGAAGGAGACGGGGAGCGGCGTCGCCGTGAGCGCCACGTACTGATCGTCGAGGCGCGCGACGTTGATGCTGGCATTGTCCGTCGGCTTTGGGTCGAACAGACTCATCACCCGCCCGAAGATCGACATGCACGGGTCCGTGGCAAACTCGGACCGGACGATCTCGCCCTCGTCCAGCGCCTCCTGCCGGCTCTTCGTCTCGAGAAAACGGTTGCGATAGCCCACGGTCCCGTTCTCGAGGCGAAACGCGTGGAGCATCGCGTGCCCGTCGAACCAGTGGTTGTAGTCCTGATCGCCCACCTCGAACTGCGCGGGGCCGTTGCGAATGAGCGTACCCGCCAGCCAGGGTGGGAGATCCCCTTCCGTGGGGAGCTCGGGCTCGTGAATTTCACGGCGGAGGCTTTCAAAGCCGCGGCGGTAGTTGGGCATAGGAGGTCGGCACGCGTAGTCGGGAAAGACAAGGTGCGCTCTACCGGCGTACGAGGGGAGAGTTCGTCCGGGTGGGGGACATCGCCGGGACAATCGCACAATCCAAGAACATCTCACATCGTCGCTCCACGCCCGTCTCAGGACCTGACCGACGACTGCACCCGATCCGACGATTGATGCCATTGCCGTGGGCGCATCGTCCGCGCGGCCCGTGGGCAACGCTACGAGGGAGATGCCATCTGCTGCTTTCGGCGGAGAGCCGCGGGGTTGGGGACTTCCACGGTCCGGATGAGACGAACCATCTTGAAGATTCGCATATACAAGGGAGGGCATCACCTCGCTGAACGGTGTCCCCAAGCTGCTCCCCCTCCCCACCGCCCCTGGCTCGTGTTTCCCATACCGGTTCCCATTCCCGAGTCCTTCTATTCCGTCGAGACGGAAGAGCCAATCTCCACATGTCTCGTCTGCGAGACCCCTCTGCTGGACGGCTCGACCGAGTACTTGATTGAGAAAGGCTACCGCCGGTATGAAAACTACGATGTGGAGGAGACGGTCTTCGGCTACGCGCTGTGCATGGACTGTCACATGACTATGCGCCAGTCATTCTCCGACGAGTCGAAGCGCCGGTGCCAATCCTATCTCTCCGACCACGTTGATCTTCCGAAGCGGGCAACGACGCTTCTTGCAGCGGAATCGGCCGATCCGGAGGACTGGACCCGTCGCTGCGTCGTGCACGACACGCCGAAGGCCGACCTCCGCGAGTACCAGTTGCTGGCGCATTGCCGCGGCAAGAAGATGCTCCTTACCCATCTTCCGCTCCTGATTGGAGGGCCGGCCATTGACGACCTCGCACGGCGGCTCTCCGACGAAACCCTCGACGACCTCGGTGGCTTCCGCGACGAACACCTGGGCCCGTCTCCCGAACTGGAGCGCGACCTGCAAGGCCCTGTTCTCGCTTAGAGGAGGCTGAACGCGGACTTTCTCAGTCTATTCTTCGAAACGACGGTCTTTTGCGCCCATGAGGCAGGCGACGACGATTCTCTCTGTACTTCTCGCTCTTTTCCTGGCAGGGTGTTCCTCGAGCCGCCCCACGACTACCCCTACGGCCGACCGGGACACCACCACGGCAACGACGCAGGCGTCCTCGTCGGAGACCAAGCAGGATGAGAAGAACGCTCCGGCCCCCTCCCGCGCCCCTCAGGACTGGTACCATCTCGACCAGGTTCCCCGTAGCGGACCGGGCCTCGACACCCGGACGGCCTACCAGACCGTTCTGAAAAATCGTGCGCCCCAGGACACCGTTCGCGTGGCCATTATCGACTCGGGCTTCGACATCGACCACGAGGACCTATCCGGGAAGGTGTGGACCAACGCCGATGAGGTGCCGGGCAACGAGGTTGACGACGACGGAAACGGCTACGTCGACGACGTGCACGGCTGGAATTTCATTGGCGGTCCTAACGGAAAAAACGTAAATGAGGACACGTACGAACTCACGCGAATCTACGTGAATCTCCGGGAGCGCTTCGCCGGGGCCGACTCGGCCGAGGTTCCGCCCGACGCCCGTGATCGGTACCAGCGGTATCAGAAGATCAAGCGCACCTTCAAGCGAAAGCGCCGCCAGGCCAAGCAACGACTCAAAAAGGTCAAAAAGGCGCAGGATGCCGTTCAGGCGTCCGTAAAAATCCTAAAGCAGCACCTGCAGACCGATACGCTCACGAAGGAAAGGGTTCTCTCCATCACGACTTCCGAGAAGAAGGTGCGCCGGGCCCAGCGGACCCTTCGCTACTTCTACAACCAGAACCTCACCCCGTCGGACCTCCGGGACTACAAAAACCAACTGGAACGGAAGGTCGAGTACAATTACAACCCCGACTTCAATCCACGGCCGATCGTCGGGGACGATTACTCGGATAAAACTGAGCGTTTCTACGGGAACAACGACGTCGTGGGCCCCGATGCCTCGCACGGCACCCACGTGGCCGGGATCGTTGGAGCGGTGCGCACCAACGACATCGGCATGGACGGCGTCGCGCGGGGGGTTCGGCTCATGTCCGTCCGCACCGTGCCGAACGGGGACGAGCGCGACAAGGATGTCGCCAACGCCATCCGCTACGCCGTCGACAACGGCGCCGATGTCATCAACATGAGCTTTGGCAAGCGGTACTCTCCGCACAAGGAGGTGGTGGACGACGCCGTGCAGTACGCCGATTCGATGGGGGTCCTCATGGTGCACGCCGCTGGCAACGACGGGAGCAACGTCGACTCGACAAAGAACTATCCGTCTCCTCACTACCAGAACGGGGGCCGGGCGAAACTTTGGATCGAGGTGGGGGCCTCGTCCTGGCAGGGAGGAAAACAGCTCGCCGCCCCCTTCTCCAATTACGGCCCCGAGAGGGTCGATGTCTTCGCCCCCGGCCAGTCCATCTACTCCACAGTTCCCAATGATAAATACGACCGCAACAACGGCACGAGCATGGCTGCACCAATGGTGAGTGGGCTGGCTGCACTCATGATGGCGCACTATCCCTCCCTTTCTCCGACCCAGGTCCGATCCATCATCCTCGATACGGCGACGCGCTACAGAGATCAGCTCGTGAGCCGTCCGGGCAGCGGTGGCACCACCACTGTGCGCTTCGGCAAGCTCTCGCAGACCGGCGGCATCGTGGATGCACACGCCGCGCTGCGGCGGGCCGCCGAGGTTGCGGGGCCGAGGTAAAAAACTTTGCCTTTCCGGGCAGAGTTCTTTACTCCTCCTGAACCGCGCGCTTGACAGCCCGCCGCAGCCGAGGACGATGCAGGTGAACAGGTTTGCTCTCCTCTTCTTTTCCGCGCCTGATACTCAGATTGAGGAGTTCAACGAACAGCGAGAAGGCCATCGCCGAGTACACGTACCCCTTCGGAATGTGCTGGCCGAGCCCGTCGGCGAGGAGGGTAACCCCGATGAGGAGCAGAAAGCTTAACGCCAGCATCTTTACGGTGGGATGGGCCTCGATAAAATTCGCGATGGGGCCCGCCAGTATCATCATGACGACGATGGCAACAGTGACGGCGGCAATCATCACCTCAATGTGCTCCGCAATGCCCACCGCCGTGATCACTGAGTCGATGGAGAAGACAAGATCGAGTAGAAAGACCTGAGCGATCACGCCGGCGAACGTGGCTGCCCCCCCCGCCTCTGTCTCTCCGTTTTCCCCTTCAAGCTTGTCGTGAACCTCCGTCGTCGCCTTGCCGATGAGAAAGAATCCACCCACGATCAGAATCAGGTCACGCCCACTGAAGGCCTGCTCTAGCAGTGAGAAGAGCGGGGTGTTGAGTGACATCACCCAGTTGATGGAGAACAGCAGGAGAATGCGCCCGATTAGCGCCGCCCCGAGCCCCATCCGTCGGGCGAGCGGCTGCTTCGACGGCGGCAGCTTGTTCGACAGGATTGAAATGAACACGATGTTGTCGATGCCCAGAACGATCTCCAGGACCGCCAGCGCACCGAACGCAATCCAGGCTTCAGGACTCGTAATCCACTCCATGAGAGAACGAAAAGTGTTCGACAATGCAGGCGACAGTGCTTAGCGAGGCCCTGAGGGGCATCGCGCACGCAGAACGTAGAAAAGGGACCCCACGTCTTGCAACGTGAGATCCCAATTCGGGGTGGCGCAGGGCCGTTTCTCCAGAAATCTTTGATCGTTGTCCGCAGAGGCCGAGCGTAACGCTGTGGGGAGCAAGGGAGACATCCTTACCAGCGGCTGATCATTCGAGCGGCTCGACAAGAAAACCCGTGACCTCATCCACACGTTTTCGGCTGACGAGGGGTTCGAGGGCCTGAAGAATCAGACTTACGCAGGTGGCCCGGTAGATGAGACTATCATCGGGCCGCCCGTTCTCGGCCGTCTGGTTCTGGATCTGGGTATTCAGCATCGTCCAGTGGCACTTTACTTCAATGTACTGGATGGCAAGCCCCCGCTCAAGCTCGTCGAGAGAACCAATTTCGAGCAGGCTCTCAAGCATTCGGTTACGAAGACCGGACACGTACGCCCGAACGGCTTCTCGGTCGGCAGGAGCTGCGCTGGACCACTGGTCTAGCACCTCCTCCCACTGATCTTCTAGCGGTCCCCGAAGGACCTCCCGGACGCGCTTGCGAAGCGCCTTGAGTTGGGACTCGGTACCCGTCGATGTCTGACTCATCCGGCGGTGCTTCAAATCCAAGGAGCGCTGCTGCTGGCTCCCCGAGGACTGCTCAGAGCCCGCGGGTGTTGCGTGTCTTCCAGATAACCAGTAACCTACGGATGGATATAGGAGAGCTGAGCCGAGGATTCTTCGCCGTCCCGCCTCCATTTGCTTCATAGCGACTTGGTTACATCCGCCCCTTAACGCAGGTCAGGCCGAGATCCGCTCTGTTTTCTCTGGGAGAACGGATCGAAGCAGCAACGGACCAATACAAGAACTTCAGAACCTGTTTTGCGAGCAGGTGAGCAGCCGAGACACAGTGGGCGAAGCTGCAAAATGGCGCCCAAGTGAGCCCTGTAGTGGAACTACCGGGCGAATGCAGAAGCCATTTTGCACGAGATCCACGAAGTCGCAGCGCTGGGAGCGCGGCGACCGAGTACTCCCGGGGTGGCCGCAGATGTCTCGCCAAACAGGTTCTCAACATCCTAACCGTCCCACTGCGTCCGCCGCCGATCGACGCCGGTGTATCTGGCGTTGCGCCCAATGATTCGGCACTTGCAAGCGTCGTTCCCCCGTCCTTTCACCACTCCCCTGCCGCCTCGCCCGTTCCGTTCGTCCCATGGCTTCCTCCAAGGACCCGTATTCGTACCTGCGCGGAGACGAGCCCGCATCGGAGTCTGATGCGGACGACTCCGAGGTGGAGGCGTCTGGCTCTCGGGAGTCAGCAGTGGATCTCGCGTTTGAGGATGAGGAGGTGGGGGAGAAGCTTCGTCACTTGGGCGAGGAGGAGCTTGACAAGGCCCCGTTCGGAATCATCCGGATTGACGACGAAGGGGTGGTTCAGTTCTACAACCGCTATGAATCGAATCTGAGCGGCATCGACCCCTCCGAGGCTGTCGGCACGAACTTTTTCACGGAGCTTGCCCCCTGCAGCAACAATCCACTGTTTTTCGGACGATTCAAGGAGGGTATCAAGGAGGGGGCACTTGACGAGTACTTCACCTATACCTTCACCTATAAGATGCGGCCCACTCTGGTCGACGTTCACCTCTACCGCGACCAGGACGGAAACAACTGGATTATGATTCAGAAGCGGTGATTCAGGGGGGAGCCGCAGGATCGAACGACGAGCGTCTAAGGCCCTCCCTGCTGCACGGCACCGGAGGCGGATGGAACGGCCCCCGTGGTATCGGGGATCGGAACGGTTCCTGTGGTGTCGGGGGTCGGAACTTCGTTCAGTACCTGTTCCAGTTCCTCGAACCGATTCCCGAAGTCGGCAAAGTTCCCGCTTTCCAGTGCCTTCCGTGCCTCCTGGACGAGTTCCTGGGCTCGCTGCAACTCTTCAACCTGCTGGGGCGTCGCAGCCTGGGCCCGCTTCGCGGCTTTCTGGACGGCCGCCACGGCCTGCTGGCGCGTCTGTACGACTTGCTGGCCCATCACAGCGTTGAGGGACTGCCGGAGAGTTTTCTTCATGGCCACACGGTTTCCGTACGACACGATCACGCGCTGCATCTGTGGGATCTGGATTTCGTTGGCGATGAGGTAGATCGGTTCCACGTAGAGAAACGACTCCTCGATGGGCACCACGATGAGGTTGCCCCGAATCACCTTCGACCCACGCTGGTCCCAGAGCGAGAGCTGGCGCGAGATCTCGGTGTCCTGATCGATGCGAGACTCGATCTGGTTGGGTCCGTAGATAAGTTTCTCCTTCGGCAACTGGTAGGTTACAAGCTCCCCGTAGTTGGGAGGATCGGACTTTGCCGCGATCCAGGCAATCATGTTGTCCCGGTCCTCCGGCGTCATCGGCGTCATCAGCATGAACTGCTGCTGCTCCTGCCCCGGCAGTTTGGTCATAATGTAGTACGGTTCCATGAGGCGCTGCCGGCCCGAGTACTGCTCCTTGGGCCGGGTCCACAGGTCCTCGTTGTTGTAGAACACCTGCGGGTCGGTCATGTGGTACCGCGCGTACCGCTCAATCTGCATGCTGAAGAGGTCCTCTGGATACCGGATGTGTTTCCGGAGATTGCTGGGCATCTCTTCGATCGGCTTGAAAAGCCCTGGAAAGGCCTTTTTGTAAGTCTCGATAATCGGGTCCTCAGTATCCGTGACGTAGAAGGACACATCGCCGCTGTACGCGTCGATGACGATCTTCACCGAGTTACGAATGTACCGCGTTCCTTCGAATCCCCGCTGGCCGCGGATCGGTTCCGAGTACGGAAAGGACTGGGTTGACGTATAGGCATCCTGGATCCAATACTGCCGCTCGTCGCTCAGTACGAAATACGGGTCCCCATCGAGCTTGAGAAACGGCGCGATATGGGACACCCGCTCGTTGATGCTGTTCCAGATCTGGATCTGGCTCTCATCGGTCAGATAGTCAGTGAGCAGAATGTTAAAGTCGCCCGTGAAGTAGCTGAAGAGAAGATCTTTCCAGAAGCTACCGACCGGGACGCCGCCGTCCCCCTTGTAGGCCGTGTACACGTTCTTGTCCCCCTTCGGATAGTCGAGCTCTTGGGACTTGGTATCGACGAGACGGTAGGTCGGCACGTCTTCCCCGTAATAGATAGCCGGGTTGTCGACGGCGAGAGTCGAGTCAGTTTCGGTAGGGGGGAGGTCCTTGACTAGGAACTCGGGCGTTCCCTCCGTACCCTGGCGCGCCACGAGGTTGGCCACGGAGCCATAGCCGTGCGTGTACTGCAGGTGGCGGTTTACCCAGTTTCTCGACCCCTGTGGAAGTCGCGGCGTCAGTTGCCGCGCAGAGAGCATCACTTGGCGCATCTCTCCGTCGATTCTGTACCGGTCAACATCGACATCCTTGAACGTGTAGTAGGTCCGGATCTGCTGAAGCTGTTGGTATGTGTCGATCAGGAGGCGTGGGTCCCAGAGCCGCACGTTTTCGATGGTTTCCCGGTTCTGCTCGATGTCCTTCGGGGTCAGGTTCGTGCGTGCGGGATAGGACTGTACCTGCATTTCGTCGAGGTTAAAGGCCTCCCGCGTCAGACTGATGTTGTGTTTGAGGTACGGGCGCTCCAGCTCCAGCTCGTTGGGTAGCACGGTAAGTTGCGTGACAAGGGTAGGGGCCAGCACGAGTCCCACGACCAGAACGACCACGTACCCCAGTGCGCCAATCCCAAGAAGCCGCAGCCGTTTTTGATACAGATTCCAGGCCACCAGCCCCGCCAGCACGAGTGTCGCGATAATCATGACCCAGAGGGCGGGAATCATGACGTTGACGTCCGTGTAGCCGGCTCCGTACACAGCTCCTCCCCCGCCTTCCTGCAGCAGCTCGTACAGGTCGAGGTAGAACCCCCAGGTCCATCCCAGAAGCAGAAGAATGACGTTGGCCCCAAGGTGGCGGAGGGCCCCGGAGTCGACCTGAAACTCTCCATCTTGAATGCCAATCTGGCCGGCGATGACGTAGCCCGTTACGAGGACCAGGAGGCCCAGAAACGCCAGCCCCACAACGCCGCTCTGGAGTGCCTGCAGGAAGGGAAGCTCCAGCATGTAGTATCCCAGATCGATGCCGTAAATGGGATCGCTCTGCCCGTACGGTTGGGCGTACCAAAAGCGGAGCAGCTCGTCCCAGCGTCCCGAAAATCCGGCGGCGAAGAGGAGGCTGAGCACCCCCGCGATGACGTACGCGAGCCGCTTCAGCCGGTTGCGCGTGAGGGGCTCGCCTCCGATCTCAGGAGCTTCCCCACCCTGGGCCCAGCGCGACGCCCACAGAGGGGGAATGTTGCGGATCAGGAAGTGGAAGTTGCCTCCGAAGTAAAGACTCGTCAGCACAAAGACGAGAACGAACAGAAGTACCTGAGTGCCCCGAATCGTCCAGAATACACTTTGAAAGTCGAGCTCCCCCATCCAAAAGTACTCGACGACGAGATTCGGCGCGAAGAGCAGAACGGTAAGCACAACTCCGAGCGCCCCCAGGAGAACCTGAAGAATGCGACTCGATCGGAGGAGAGACATGGAGGATGGCAAATATTGAGGGAAGCGCTGCGATGCGTACCCCCGCAAAGAGAATTCTGGAGGGGCCGGCCAGGGACATAAGGCAGTGTCCCAAACGGGTATGGGAGAGCGGGGTTCTACACAGTAGGATTCTGCCCGGTCCGTAACGATTGTGCTGCTGTACAGACCGGGGATTTCGGAAGCTTTGTGCAGTCTTTCCGATATGCCCAGGACCTGTCCCTTCCTGGGACCGGAGATAGGGGGGACAAGAGGGGCTCTGTCGTGCAAACGGCTTCATCCCATGGTGACGAGAGGGCCCCGGTGACCCTGCAGATACGACCGTTAGGATTGCTGGTGGGGAGAGCAGGCGAACCCCTTGGACTATTCTTCTTCCAGGGATTCGATAGGGTACCACTCCGCTTCTGGCTCGACCATGATGGCGGGCTCTGGGCCAGCATCGTCCCATCCCTGATCCTCGACCGTCATGAGCGGCTCGACCGTCATGTCACGGTCGACAACGATCTGGCACGAAAGACGCATGTCGCCAAACTGCCCGATGTCGTGGAGCTTTTCGTGCTCGGCGGCGGTCATGACGCTGGGTTCTCCGTCCTCAAAATTCACGCGACAGGTCGTGCACTGGGCGTGTCCGCCGCAACGGTGCCCGAGATTCGCGCCACAGTCTTCGATGGCCCGAACGAGGCGTGTGCCTTTCTCCACCTCGAACGTGCCGACGCCTTTCACAGTGAGTTCGTACATAA
>NZ_JBDGQQ010000100.1:41562-56868 GCF_042218895.1 Salinibacter sp.
AAGGGTGGCTTCATCGCGCTTTTTCCGTATTCGTCTTTGATCCTGCCGGTCGTCTCCTCCTTCAGCGACGGACCGCGGAGAAGTACCATTCCGGGGGGCTGTGGTCCAACACCTGTTGCAGTCACCCCCGACCCGGCGAGCCCCCACTCGACGGTGCCCACCGCCGTCTCACCGAAGAAATGGGATTCGACTGTCCCCTGACGCCCGTCTTTCGGGAAACCTATCACGTTTCCGTGGGTCCGGACATGGTCGAGCACGAGCACAACCACGTGTTCGTCGGGGCAGTTGACACGCCCGACATTCGCCCCGACGCCGACGAGGTCGCCGACTGGACGTGGGTGGAGCCGTTCGCCCTCCGGCGAGACGTGGAAGCCCACCAGCACCGATACACGCCCTGGTTTCGACTTCTCCTCGACCGTGCCCTCTCGTCGCCACCGGTGCCGCCGAAGAAGGATCCATTGTCGTCGAAGAGCGGTTCATAGTGCCCATTCGGAAAGCCCTCCGGGGTTGTGACCGACTGGTCGTTTCGAGAGCGTTTCCAGGCCACCGAAGCGCCCCGGACACGGCGAGGAGGGAGCTTCAGACTGAATTCGAGGTCCCCGCCAACCGTGGCGAGATCGCTCGGCTCCGCTCAAGAGGACTCCACTGCAGGAGGGCGTGCTTGACGCAGGAGCAGGGTCTGGAAGCCCCCGACTCGTTGCGAAGGGTGCTGTTGTTTCTCACCAGTTCACTTGTGGTCCGTGTTTGAGGTGTCTCGCCGGTATCGTCAGTACCTCGGTCTCGTTTTTCTGATCGTTGTGTTCGTCGGCGGAATGATCGGGTGGACGTGCGCAACGCTTCAAGTGAAGTCCTCGGGGCCGGCGCCGGCCGATACGACTGGCTCCGTGCAGGTCAACACGGTGGTGCTCCGGGCGTCCGTGCCGCCGGTGGACAGGTCTCCAAATCCGTCCTGTACTGCGGACGACGGGAGCGCGCAGGTTCTGCGGAGCCCCCTGCTCCAGAAGGCAGTGCTGAGTCTGACTTCAGGAACGGCTCGCCCCCCGTCCCGATCACGGCTCATCGTTCTGAACCGTGCCCGGGGCTGACGTTTTTCGGGGCACGGGCCGATTTCGGGGAACGTCCATTTGCCCTCATGCGTGCGTCCGCACCACTGATTCCCACCGCGTTTTACCAACGGTATGATTTGGCGCTTCCTTCTCCTCACGTTGATCCTGGCGTCCGGTAGTGGGGCATTTTCCAGTACTTTGGGGCAGCACGCTGCAGATTCTTCGGCGGCACGGGCCACGGTGGACCACGCCCTGTTCGATCGTCTGCTCGGCCGAGTAGTGGGGACACAAGGGAACGTGGATTACGAAGCACTGCAGGCCAGGGCCGACACAACGCTGACTCCGTATCTCCAGCAGCTTGCCTCAGCTCAGCCTGCCTCCTTGGACCGTGATGCGCGCCTCGCCTTCTGGATCAACGCGTACAACGCCTACACGCTCAAGCTGATTGTCGACCACTACCCGGTCACGAGCATCCGGGACATCGAGGGACCGACAGAGGACAAAACGCCGTTCCAGCGCCCGGTTGGCGTGGTGGCCGATACCATGCGGACCCTCGACGAGATTGAGCACCAGATCATTCGCGTGCGCTTCGACGAGCCCAAGATCCACTTTGCCCTCGTCTGCGCCGCGAAGAGCTGTCCCCGGCTGCGCCAGGAGGCATATACGGGTCCTCGCCTCGATCAACAGCTCGACGATCAAGCGCGCCGGTTTCTCCACCACCCCCGAAAGAACCAGATCCCCGCCGGTCCCGACACCATTTCTTTCTCCCGCATCTTCAAGTGGTACGGTGATGACTTTGGGCCCACCCTCGACGCCGTCCAGCGGTTCAGTGCCCCGTACTTCGACGGGAGCGTCCAGGACTCGCTTGCTCAAGCCACCTATGAGGTCCGGTTTCTTCCGTACGACTGGACCCTCAACGCCCAGTCGCTGGACTGGGGAGACGGAGGTCCTGTGACCGGCTCCGGATCCTGAGGCTGTCGGCGGGTCAGGGCGGTTTCGCCTTCCTCCCTGTTGCCGGACGGCGCTCTCCCTAGTTGTCTGGGGGACGGCACTGGTCGGGGTCCTCCACTCGCCCGTACGGACCGGATCTTCCTGCGCCTCCTGTGGTCGATCCGCCTCTCCCGAAACTGGCTCGGCCGCGGAGGTAGGCCTTCCGGCCTTCATTCAGCCCCATTCTGAACATTTCCTCAGCCCCCGGGTATTTTCGTTCCTGATTGCACCCCGGAGGCCAGATCCCTGGCCTTCACGGTTCGTCTCCCCACTGACTCCGCTTCCGCAGCATGGCCTACGAGAACTACGAGCCCGTTATCGGCCTGGAGGTCCACGTTCAGCTCCAGACGGACGCCAAGATTTTTAGCAGCGACGCCACCGCGTTCGGCGCCGATCCCAACACCCAGGTCGATCCCATAAGTCTCGGGCACCCAGGCACGTTGCCCGTCCTCAACAAGAAAGTCGTCGAGTATGCCCTGCGGCTTGGCCTGGCGACCCAGTGCTCCATTGCCTCCCGATCGGTGTTCGCCCGAAAACACTACTTCTACCCGGACCTGCCGAAGGGATACCAGATCTCTCAGTACGACACGCCGATCTGCTACGACGGCTACGTGGAGATCTTCCCCGGCGAAGATGACGAGACCAACTCAACGGACGAGCAGGAATCGCGCCGGATTGGGCTGACCCGCATCCACATGGAGGAGGATGCGGGCAAGTCCGTACACGATCCCGACGAGGACACGACCCGGCTCGACTTCAATCGCTGCGGGGTTCCCCTTCTCGAGATGGTGACGGAGCCCGATCTGCGCTCGCCGCGCGGGGCGTATCTCTTCCTCCAGCGGTTGCGCCAGCTGGTGCGGTACCTCGGCATCAGCGACGGCAACATGGAAGAGGGCTCGCTCCGCTGCGACGCGAACGTCAGCGTGCGTCCTCGCGGGCGGGAGGCGTTCGGGACGCGGACGGAGCTAAAAAACATGAACTCGATGCGGCACGTCGAGCAGGCACTCGACTACGAAATCACGCGCCAGATTGCCGCCGCGGAACGAGGGGATTCGATTACTCAGCAGACCCTGCTCTGGGACGCTGAGGCCAAAGCTACCCGGCCCATGCGCTCGAAGGAGGAGGCTCACGACTACCGGTACATGCCCGACCCGGATCTCGTAGAGGTCGCCGTCGACGACGAAATGATCGAGAGCGTCCGGGCGTCCCTCCCCGAGTTGCCCCGTGCCCGCCGCCAGCGGTTCGTCGATGAGGTCGGGCTTCCTCCGTATGACGCGGGCGTGCTGACGGAGGAGCAGGCCGTGGCCGACTATTTCGAGGAGACCCTCCAGCAGCTTTACAAGCGCACGAAGGGGGGCGACACCGACGCGCAGGCGAAGGTGGTGTCGAACTTTGTGATGACCGAGGTGATGCGCGTCCTCAACGAGCAGGACCTGAGCATCGACGAACTGCCGGTTGGGCCCGAGCGGTTGGCCCAGCTTGCCTACCTCCGCCTGCAAGATAAGGTCAGCTCCAACGGGGCGCAGGAGGTCTTCGAGGTTATGCTGGAGGAGCACGAGAAGAGCGCGGGCAAGATTGCGGATGAGCGTGACCTCATCCAGGTGAGTGACCCCGACGCCATCAAGCCCGTCGTCAACGAGGTTCTCGGCGATCATCCGGAGAAAGTGGAAACCTACCTCGACGGCAAGGAGGGCCTTCTCGGATTCTTTATTGGCCAGGTCATGCAGCGGTTCGACGGCTCTCCGGACCCCGAACTGGTGCGGTCCCTCCTGCGCGAGCAGCTGGACGCACGGCGGGACGAGGTGGATGTCGAGCAGTAGACGAAGCAAATGTCGCGTCTCGACGCCCCCTCAACATTTTCGCAGATCTGGGGGTCCTCGGCAGTCCGAGGGCTCCTTCTCTTCGGTCTGTTCGTGCTGGGAGTGTCGTGCCAGCAGTCCGGACCGGGCGTGCAGAGCTACCTGGCAGGACGGGTCACTCTCGCCTCCCGTGTCGACACGCTGGACGACTACAGCGGCTTCCGGGTGCTGGCGATGCGCGCCCGGGGGCGTCAGATCGACACGCTCGGCCACGCCACGACCAATCGGGACGGCCGGTTCCGCATGACGGTTGCTGCCCCGGAGCGAGGCATATATTCGCTCACGGTGTGGGGACGGCAGGGGAACGAGCGGCTGGCTGCAACGGACTACGTGGTCGCCCCGAGCGATTCTGGGACGCTCAGCGCAGAGCTGTCCCCGTCGCGGCAGTCCCTGCGCGTGGAGTCGCCCGAAAA
Organism: Salinibacter sp.; assembly: GCF_042218895.1. Taxonomy (NCBI): domain Bacteria; kingdom Pseudomonadati; phylum Rhodothermota; class Rhodothermia; order Rhodothermales; family Salinibacteraceae; genus Salinibacter; species Salinibacter sp. The sequence goes on from NZ_JBDGQQ010000100.1 coordinate 45,871, forward strand.
CTCGGCCCTCCGCGCCTACTCGAATGCGATGGCGACTCACCGACGCATGCTATCCCGTCCCACAAGAATAAAGGCGCGTCGGTCGAACGTCCTGGTGCAGAGTGTCCGGCTAACCAGTAGCGTTCTCTGGACCCTGTGGGAGAACAATCCGGGGACCTACGCCGGGCAGCTCGCCGCTGTCCGGTCGGTTTCGCTTTTAGGGGGGTGGAACGACTCGCTGGCCGTCGCTCGTGCCCGGCAAATCGAGCCATCTAACCCCTGGTACGTCGACGCCGTCCGCACCGCCCGGCGTGCAGAAGCCCGGCTGCACGGCCAGCAGGCAGCCCTTGACCTCCTCGACCGATTCGAGGCCCGGGCCGCGACGGCCCCAGAGACGGCGGGCGTGAGGGCCATTCGCATCCAAGCGTTTCTGGACAGCCTGCAGACCAGCGCGGCCCGCTCCGCCGCTCAGCAGCTGACCTCGAGGCACTCCGAGACGAGGTGGGCCGCGTGGGCCGACCGCGTCCAGTACGAAGCAGAGCATCTTATGCCGGGCATGACTGCCCCCAATTTAACCGTTCGGACGCTCAGCGGCGACTCCCTGTCGCTGCGCGCGCTGCGGGGCCACCCTGTTCTCCTCGAATACTACCACCCTGGAAGCCACGCCTACGCTCGACAGCTCCCGGCGCGGCGCAACTTGTACAGCGCCACGCGGGCCGACTCCGTCACCTTCCTGTCAATCTCGGTCGAGCCGGACACCGTCGTCAACCGGGCGTTTCTCAGCAACCGGCCGCCGGCCGGCCGCCACGTCATTGCCCCCCAGGGCCGCGACGCGTCAATCGTCGAGCGGTACAACGTGGTGGACGTTCCTACCCGGTTCCTCCTCGATGCTCGCGGGCGCATCGTGGCCCAGTATCACAGTGCTCCTCTCCTATCCCTCCGACGAGACCTAGCCCGGATCCTGGACGAACGGCCCCTCCTCCCTCGTCCGTAGCAGGACCTCCCATCTTTCTCGACTTCTTGATGACCGTTCGTCCGTGAAGACCTTGAAACACGCCCTCCTCTGGTTGTAATTGGCAATAAGGGGAATTCTTCTCTGCCAGATCCGCGCTCCACTCGTTGCTCCGCTCATTAAATCCCCAACTCGTACTGGTGCCTTCGACAGTGTCAGGTGTCTTCTCCTACATCAAGAATTTTCTTCAGGATCAAGACGTCGCGGCCATCGCACCGTCCTCCTCATTTCTGGTTCGGCGCGTCTGCAAGTGGATCGATTTCGAGGAGGACAACGTCGTCGTCGAATACGGACCCGGAAATGGCGTTTTCAGCGAGTATATTCTTGAGCACATGACCGACGACTCAACCTTGATACTCATTGAGAGCAACCCAGACTTCGTACAGACCCTCGAGGACATGACCGCGGACGATCCGCGGGTCCACGTGGTGGAGGACCGGGCCGAGAATGTTGCTGACATTCTGGAGGACCACCACATCGACGAGGTGGACTACGTTGTGTCCGGAATCCCGTTTTCGTTTCTCGATGAGGACACGAGGCACGACCTACTCGACCGGACCCGAGATGTCCTCTCAGAGGACGGGAAGTTTCTCGTCTACCAAAACTACAATCACCTGGAAGATCCTCTTCGGGCACATTTTTCGACGGTCCAAAAGGAGTACGAACCCCGCAACGTTCCTCCGACAATGTTTGCCTACGAGGCCCAGAAGTAGAGCAGATCCTGCCCTCCCTCCTCCGTCACCGATTCTTCTAGACAGCCCGTCCCCATGCTTATCGCTGGCAACTGGAAAATGAACATGGACGTCCCGGAGGGGCGCGCCCTCGCTCAGGTCATCGCGGACCGTTTATCGACCCACTCCCACTCCTTCGACGGCGTTGATTTCGCTATCTGTCCCCCGTTCGTCCACCTGCAGTCTGTAATCGATGCGGTGGACTCCGTGCCTGTGGCCGTTGGGGCCCAGGACATGCACGCTGAAGACGAGGGAGCGTACACGGGCGACGTGTCGGCCCCGATGCTCACGTCCGTGGGCTGTCACTACGTCATTCTCGGGCACTCTGAGCGCCGCGAATATTACGATGAGACCGACGCGGACGTGAACCGCAAGGTGAAGCAGGCCCAGGTCCACGATCTGGTGCCCATCGTCTGCGTTGGCGAGACCCTCGAGCAGCGCGAGTCCGGAGAGGCAGCGTCCGTGGTTCGCGCCCAGGTCGATGGGGCCCTCGCAGACGTGTCGATTGAGGATCCGGGTGGCCTCGTCGTGGCCTACGAGCCGGTGTGGGCCATCGGCACCGGCGAGTCGGCCGCCCCCGAGCAGGCCCAGGAGATGCACGCGGTCATTCGGGGCGACCTCACGGAGCGGTACGGGGCCGCCGTGGCGGCAAACGTTCCTCTGCTGTACGGTGGCAGCATGAAGCCGCACAACGCGTACGGCCTCCTCTCGCAGCCCGACATTGACGGCGGTCTCATCGGCAGTGCCAGCCTGCAGGCCGATCGCTTTCTAGGGATCGCTGAGGAGGCCGAGTCCGTGCTGAAGGAGACGACGAGTTGAGTTCCGAGCAGCCCTACCGTCGCCTCTCTATCCGCCGACGCCTCTCTGTCTGGAGGAGAAAGCATCCGACGCCCAGGTCCCGCCCTGGTGGGCGGGCGGTGAAGTTCGCTTCCCTCGGGAAACATCACCTCCGAACATCCAGCGAGACCCCGGTAGCGTTCCGGTCTCCACCGTGGCCGAAGATGTCAGTGTGCAGTACAAGGTCTCACCGCCCTTGAAGCTACAGACGGTGTACCCGAGCTCCGTCTCCCTTCCAGTCGAAACGACACTGTATTGCCGTTCCTCCTGTCCCCCTCCACGGGCGGTTGCGCTGAGGAAAGCGCACGCCCCAGTGCCTCCGGAGAGAGCCCCCCCGATTCGATCGCCTAGTCGATTTAGAAGTGCCTCCAACCATTTCCCATTTTTTCCATAGAAACCAGTGACCTTCCCTCCCTAGGACGTGGACGAAGTCGTTCCTCGTCCATATCTTCGAATGTAGATGTGCTATAGCCGGATCGTCCTTTTCGGCTTCTGATCGAACGCTTCCCTTCTACCGTTTCTACGACACAAACTCCCATTGTCCCATGGCCGAAGCAACCCTGACCCGCACCGCTGAACTCCTTGGTGACGAAGCCGAGGACCTCCTTAGACACGAATGCAAAGCCATTCCGAAGGAGGACCTTCACCTTCCCGGGCCGGACTTCGTGGACCGGGTTTGGCGGGACTCCGACCGCAATCCCCGCGTCCTTCGCTCGATGCAGACGATCTTCAACCATGGACGCCTCGGCGGCACCGGCTACCTCTCCATCCTCCCCGTCGACCAGGGCATCGAGCACTCCGCCGGCACCAGCTTTGCGCCGAACCCGATCTACTTCGACCCCGAGAACATCGTGAAGCTGGCGATTGAGGGCGGCTGCAACGCCGTCGCCTCGACGTACGGTGTGCTCGGCTCGGTGGCCCGAAAGTATGCTCACAAGATCCCCTTCATTCTCAAAATCAATCACAGCGAACTGCTCTCATACCCGAACCGATACGACCAGGTGCCGTACGCCCGCGTGGAGGACGCCCACGAGATGGGCTGTCTCGGCGTGGGCGCTACCGTGTACTGGGGATCGGAGGAATCGAACCGACAGCTGCAGGAAATCTCGAAGATCTTCTCGAAGGCCCACGAGCTGGGAATGGCCACCGTTCTCTGGTGCTATGTGCGCAACAAGGAGTTCGTCCTCAACGGCACCAACTACGAGGCGTCGGCCGACCTGACGGGCCAGGCCAACCACCTCGGCGTCACCATTGAGGCCGACATCATCAAGGCGAAGCAGCCTACGGTGAATGGCGGCTACAGGGCCATGCGCGAGCAGAAGGACAGCGGCTACGCGAAAGATCCGTCGCTCATCTACGAAAACCTGACGACGGACCACCCGATCGACCTGACGCGCTATCAGGTGGCCAACAACTACATGGGCCGGTGTGGCCTCATCAACTCCGGCGGCGCCAGCGGCGACAACGATCTGCAGCAGGTCGTGCGAACGGCCGTCATCAACAAGCGGGCCGGCGGCACGGGCCTCATTACGGGCCGCAAGTCGTTCCAGAAGCCGATGAAGGACGGCGTCGAGATCCTAAACGCGATCCAGGACGTCTATCTCAACGACGACATCACAGTTGCTTAGCAGGACAGCCTGATTGACACATCGCTGCGCGCTCGACCGGGGGCGGTCTCCACTACGGAGATCGCCCCCTCCGTTCGTGTCCCTGGCCCGGTGGCCGAATCCCACACGCCCCCGCCCCGTTCAGGAACCACAAGGTGTTTTCACGCTCTGTGCTCGCAGCCCGACCGTCCTATGGCCAACGCCGATCGTACCGACCCTGCGCCCGCGTCTGAGGCCTCCTCTTCCGACGAGGCCTCCCCCTCCGATGAGATCGCTCCCGCCGACGATGTCTCGACCGCCGACGGCGCGACGCCCGCAGAATCCGCCGACACGGAGGCGCCCACCCCTCCTTCGCTCGAGCCGTACACGGCGCACTATCCGGCGTGGGCGCAGGAGCTAGCACGGAAGTACTTTACCAAGACGGTCGCGACGTTCATCCTGCACGGTGACATCCGGGACGTGGTGCCCACTCAGGACCGCGACGGCAATCGCATCTATCCTCCGCTCCGTACATTCCTGGACGACGACCTCTTCGCCGCCCGGGACGTGGTGGTGTACTACGACCGGAGTGCCGGCATCCACTTTGCGGACCAGGCGTCAAAGAAAGATTTCAACCGCGCCCTCGCTGGACAGGACAGCCTCTTCGGCACCGACTACCAGAACAACCTGCCGAAGACCCCGAGCAAAGTGTTCGAGTTGCTTGAGGACTACTTTCGCCTCCGCCTGGCCAAGGGCGCGCGCGTAGCTTGCGTCGTCGACTACGCCGAAACGGTAGCGCCGATGGCGGAGGCCTCCGTGTACTCGGCCGAGGATCGGGAGTCGCTCGTGTACCTGCAGAAATGGTCTCGCGACTCGCTCTTTCTGGAGAACGACTTCACGCTCTGCCTTCTCACCGAAAACCTGACGGACCTCAACCAGCAGCTCGTCCAGAGCCCGCACACGGCCGAAGTCTACGTGCCCATCCCCGAGGCGGACGACCGGCAGGAGTACATCGACTGGGCACTGGGGGAGCGCAGCGGCCTGTTTCGCGATCACTCGGACGTGACACCCAAGGCCCTCGCCAAAAACACCGCGGGCCTCAACTACACCCAGCTCCGGACGATCCTAGCCGACGTCCTGGAAAACCAGAACCGTCTGACGGCCGAGACGCTCTCCGACCTCAAGAAAGAGTTTATCGAGGCGGAGGCGTACGGGATGCTCGAGTTCATCGAGACGGACAACTCACTGGACCTGATCGCGGGGCACACCGAGGCGAAGCAGCACCTCCGCCAGGCCGCCCACGCCGTGCAAACCGGCCAGCACGACGTGCTTCCGATGGGCTACCTCGTGAGCGGCCCGGTGGGCTGTGGCAAGACGTTCCTGATCAACTGCTTCGCCGGAGAGATTGGGATCCCGATGGTGAAGCTCAAGAACTTCCGCTCGCAGTGGCAGGGGGTGACGGAGGGCAACTTGGAGAAGATTCTGAACCTGCTGGAGGCGATGACGCCGGTGGCCGTCATGATCGACGAGGCCGACGCGGCCCTCGGCAACCGCAACATGCGGGGCGACTCCGGCGTGAGCCAGCGCGTCTTTTCGCAGATCGTATCGTTTATGAGCGACCCCGCGCACCGGGGCAAAGTCATCTTCTTCCTCGTCACGGCCCGCCCCGACCTCATGCCGGTGGACCTGAAGCGCCAGGGCCGCGCCGAGGAGCACCTGTCGCTCTTCTACCCCCACACCCGCGAGGATCGGGAGGAGCTACTGCAGGTGATGATGGACCGCACCGGCGTAGACCTCTCGATGGAGGACGTCCCGCCGGAGCTGCTGGAGGGCGAGCGCACCTACAGCGGGGCCGACATGGAGGCCATCCTGACGCGGGCCGCCTTCCGGGCCTCGGGGTCGAACGACGCCACGGTGACGCCCGACATCCTGCAGGAGACGGTGAACGACTTCATCCCGCCCACCTACCCGACGGAGGTGGAGCTGCAGCAGCTCGCCGCGGTGCTGGAGTGCACGAGCCGCGACCTGCTCCCCCAGCGGTTCCGTCAGATGGACCGGGCGGAGGTGGTCGAACGACTCGGGCAGTTGAAGCAGATGGTGGACTGACCGCTCGTCGCCGATCGACTTCTCCAGAATATTTGCCTGAACCCTGGCTCCAAACCATGCCTCAACTCCCTTCCTCTTACGAGACGATCCTGATTGAGGCACTTCGGCCGTACGTGTCTCGCATTGAACTCTTTGGCTCCACAGCCCGCGACGAGGATGATACGGACAGCGATCTGGACCTCCTCGTCACTCTCCGTGCGGCGGACGAACGGCCTCCTCTGGGTCTGAAATGGTTCAAACTCGAACGCGAGCTCTCGAAAAAGCAGGGACGCCCCGTCGAGCTCGTCACTGAACGTGCGCTGAGTCCACACCTCCGTCCCCACATCGAATCAGATCGCGTCCTCCTCTATCAAGACGAATCCGAAGAGTACTCCGGTGAACGCGGGGAGCGAGGCGGGCGCGAGAAGTACGATGCTACGCTGGAGCAGGTACCAGATGTTGAACCCGACCAACGAGATCGGGTCGAATAGTCGAATGAACGACGCCGATGGTCTTCGCCGATTCGGTTCGTAACGATCTGGAGACAGGGTGCATCCTGACGCGACGAAGCGGAGGCTGGGGACGATGAACGGACTGACACTCTCTCCCGTCCTCCTTATGTTAGGATTGATTTACACTCCGCCTCCCATCGCCCGGCTGTCCCCCGCATGACTGCTCCGACATTCCGCCGCGCCCTCGGCTTCCTGAGTCTCTGTGCTCTCATCCTGGGCACCTCGCCCGTTGCCCACGCTCAGGACTACGAGGTGCCCACCGTCACCGACACCTACGCCCTCACGGACGCCCGGGTGGTGCAGGCGCCGGGGAAGGTGCTCGAATCCGCGACCGTCGTGGTGCGGGACGGGCTGATCGAGGCGGTGGGCCGAGACGTGAAGGTACCCTACGATGCCCGACGCATCGCGGCCGATTCGCTCGTCGTCTACGCCGGCTTCATCGACGGCCTCTCGCATGCCGGGGTGGAGATGCCGGAGAATGAGGGAGAGAATGAGGACAACGGGGAGGACGTGGATCCGGGCGATCCCCCCTTCGACCGCGCCGGTATTCAGCCGGACCGGTCCGTGCGCCCGTTCCTCACGCCGGACGACTCCGATCTAAAATCGCTCCGGAAGGCCGGATTCACCGCGGGGCACGTGGTGCCGGAAGGCCAAATGCTCCCCGGCTCGGGGGCGTACGTTTTCTACGGGGGCGACACGGCGAACGAGATGGTTCTGGAAAAACACTCTACGCTCTTCGCCCAGATCCAGCCCGCAGAGGGATACGTCTATCCGGCCACCGAAATGGCGGTGATCGCGAAGTTCCGCCAGCTCTTCCGGGAGGCCGAGCGGCGTCAGCAGCTCGAAGCGAAGTATCGCCAGAATCCCACGGGGACTGAGCGTCCCCCACAGGACCCCGTCCACAGCGCCCTCTTCCCCGTCCTCGACGGCGAGACGCCCCTCGCGTTCTACGCGGACGGAGCCCTTCCCCTCCACCGCGTCCTCAACCTCAAGCAGGAGCTCGGCTTTCCGCTCGTCCTGGCGGGCCTGGCCGAGAGCCACGCCACCGTCGAGGCCTTGAAGGGCATCGATGCGCCCCTCTTCCTGACCTTGGATCTGCCCGACAAGCCCACGCGCTCGGCGAAACAGGACACGATCGTGGCCGACACGACGGACGAACCGTCCCGCTACTACAGCCCCGAATTCCGCGTCCCGTCGTACCGAAAGGTCGAGGAGGAAGAGCAAAACCTGGAGCTCCGGCACGCGATGGAACGTCAGGACTACCTGGAGACCGCCGCCACGCTCCACGACGCGGGCCTTGAGTTCGGCTTCACCACTCGGGAGGCCAAGCCGGACGATGTTCGCGGAAATCTACGCACGATGATCGACCAGGGCCTCCCCAAGCAAGCGGCCCTGGCCGCCCTCACCACGCGGCCCGCCTCTCTCCTCGGCCTCAGTAATCGGCTGGGCACTGTGGAGGAAGGAAAGATTGCGAACCTCGTGGTCACCGATGGCTCTTACTTCGCCGAGGACACGAAGGTCACTCACGTGTTCGTTGACGGGCAGCTCTACGACTACAGCACCGAGGAGTCGGAAGGAAAGGTTTCCGGCGATGTGTCGAAGGTGCTCGGAACCTGGGAATACACCCTTGAAACCCCTCGGGGCGAGCGCACCGGCACGATCACTATCAAGGGCGACCAGTCCGGCCTGGAAGGCACACTCGTCAATTCGCAGGGCGACGAGCGCGAGTTGCGGTCGATCTCGTTCGACGGCACGACCCTTTCCTTTACGATTAAGCCGCCGGAAGGGCCCTCCCTCTCCGTGACCGTCACGGTGAAGGGCGACACCTTCGAGGGCACCGTCTCCACCCCCGGCCCCTCCCTCGAAATCACCGGCGAGCGAACCTCTACGCCAAACGAATGACGCGTCTCGCCCGTCTCCCCGCCTCTTCAACGATTTCCCGCGCTCCGTCCTCCCTCTGCTCCATGATGTCAGCTTTCCTCCTCCGCCTCCGCGCCGCGCTCGGCGTTCTCTTCGCCGCCCTCCTCCTCGCGCCCTCCGCCACGGCGCAGGACCTGCTTCGCGCCGACGCCCCGAACGACTGGCTCATCCAGGACGCCACCGTCCTTACCGTGACGAACGGCACCATCGAGAACGGCGACATCCTGGTGCGGGACGGGGACATTGCCCGTGTCGGTCAGAATATTTCAGCTCCCAGTGGAATTGAGGTGTACGACGCCAGCGGCGAGTACGTAATGCCCGGCATCGTGGAGGCGCACCAGCACATGGCCATCAGCAACGTGAATGAAGCGACCAATCAGGTCACCTCGGAGGTGGGGGTCGGCGACGTCCTGGATCCGTACGACATTGGGATTTACCGCGCCCTGGCCGGCGGTGTCACCACCGCGCACGTCATGCACGGCTCGGCCAACCCCATCGGCGGACAGAACGAGACGATCAAGCTGCGCTACGGGGTCACGAATCCTGATGCCCTGAAAATGGAGGGGGCTCCCCGTACCGTGAAGTTTGCGCTTGGCGAAAACCCAACCGGCCTCTACGGACAGGAACGCAACCAGGTGCCCCGCACCCGGATGGGCGTGGAGCAGGTCATCCGGGAGGCCCTGACCGAGGCGCAGCGCTACATGGAGGCCAAGCAGGCGTACCAGAATGGCAATCGCGCCCAGCCGCCGCCCCACAGCGAGCGCCTGGAGGTGCTGGCGGGTGTGCTTCGGGGCGACATTATTGTGCAGTGCCACGGCTACCGCGCCGATGAACTGCTCATGCTGATGAAGGTGTTCGAGGACTTTGGGATCGAGAACCTCGTGTTCCACCACGTAAACGAGGGCTTCAAGGTGGCCCCGGAACTGGCCGCCTTTGGCGACAACGGGGCCGGCGCGTCCGTCTTCTCGGACTGGTGGTCGTACAAATTTGAAGTCTATTACTCGACCGCCTACAACGCCGCCATCCTCACCGAAAACGGCGTCAACACGTCGATTAATTCCGACATTCCCGGCGAACAGCGCGACCTGTATCTCCAGGCCGCCAAGACCCAACGCTACGGCGACCTCTCGGACACCCAGGCGCTGAAGCTCATCACCATCAATCCCGCCCGTCAGCTCGGCATTGCCGACCGCGTCGGCTCCATCGAGGAAGGTAAGGACGCCGATCTCGCGATTTTCAGCGAGCACCCACTCTCGGTCTACACCAAGCCGCAGCGGACGTACGTGGACGGCGTGGTGCGCTTCGACCACGAGCAGGACCCCGACGACATGCGCCTCCGCGTCGATCCCGAGGGCACCGTGGAACTGGCGCGGGACGGCTATGACCGGGCCCGCCGGCACAGCTGCCTCAAAGGCGTGACCCACCTGCGCGCCACCCGACACGGAGTGACCCTCGAAAATGCGGGCCGATAACCCCACTGCTCTTCCCATCTGTTCCCACTCCCGACCTACCCTCTCCCCCATGTGCTTGGTTCTCCCCTCGCGGCGCTCCTTTGCCGCCGCAGGTCTCGTCATCCTCCTCGCGCTGACGCTGACTGTTCCGGTCCACGCGCAGAAGAAGCCCGGCTACCAAGGCCCCTTCGCCCTGACAAACGCTCAGATCATCGTCACTCCGAGTGATACGATTGACAGCGGCACGGTCGTCATCCGGGACGACTCGATCGCCGCGGTGGGGCCCGACGTGTCCCCTCCCGGCAACGCCGAGGTGATCGACTGCAAAGGGCTCACTGTCTATCCCGGCTTTATCGATAGCGGCACGCACCTGGGCCTGGAGGAGATTGGATCTCTCCCCGAAACCCGGGACTACAACGAGATTGGCGAACTCACGGCCCATATGAACGCCCTCACCGCCGTCAATCCGAACACCGTCCACGTGCCGACGACGCGGGTGCACGGCATCACGGCGGTCATCACCGAGCCCGAGAACGGCATTCTGCCAGGCACAGCGGCCCTCATTGGCCTGCACGGGTATACGCCCGAGCAGATGCACCTCGGTAACGTGACGCTCACGAAGCTCGACTTCCCGTCCGTGGGGCGCCAGGGCCCGTCGGACGACCGCTCGCCGGAAAAAATCCGGACGGAGGCCAAGAAGAAGATCGACAAGCTGAATGACCTGTGGAGTCAGGCTGAGCGCTACGCCCGCATCGACTCGGCGGTGGCGGTGCAACCCGAGACGCGGCGGAAGCCGAAATTTGTGCCGGCCATGGAAGGCCTGATCCCGGTCATTCGCGGGGAGCAACCGCTGATGATTGAGGCGAACGCGGCGCCCGACATCTC
>NZ_JBDGQQ010000101.1:0-23208 GCF_042218895.1 Salinibacter sp.
GCGTGCGTCTCAGCGAGCACTACGACCGCTTTGCGGAAGCGGAAGAGGAGCGCGTAATTGCGAAGTAGCCAGGCCGGGAACGACCTAGACGGAGTTCTCAATTGGCGTGGAGGAGCGTCGGAAGCGACAGGCCTCTTGCCGAAGCGCGAGCATTCATCGTTCGCGTTCGAATCGACAACCCTTTCACCCCATGAACGATACGACGAGCAGTTCGATGCATGGCGGGGTCCGGGCCCCGATCTGGGGACTGCTGATCTTGATAGCGGTAGTGGGATGTGGAGGAGAGAGCGGGGGCGACGATGCGCAGTCGCAGGCCGCCTTCGCCTTCGACGTAGGCCCGCCCCTGTCCGACACGTCGCACGCGATCATCGTTCGGTCCAAATATGGCGTCGACACGCTTCGAACGGCGGTCTACCGCCGCAAGCTGCGGGCGCTCCGCCAACAGCAATCGCAACAGGTGAAGTCCCAGTCCCAGGCCGCTTCCGCAGCGGGCACTGCCTCCCACCGCCGCATGCTCGAGCAGTTTGTGACCCGTCATGTAATGGTTGAGGCGGCGAAGGCGAACGACGTTGAGGTCGACAGCGCGCGTCTGGACCGGAAGATGGAGAGACTTCGGAACCGATACGAAAGCGAGGCGGCCCTGCGCGCAGCCCTCAGAGAGCGTGGCCTCACGGTCGACTCAGTGCGCGAACAGCAGGCAAACACGCTTCGAATCCAGAAGCTTGGCGAACGGTGGGCCGGCCAGGTCGACATGCCCTCCGAATCAGACATCGAGGAATTTCGGCGCGATCCCCAAAACCAAAAGGTCCGGGTTCGTCACATCGCGTTTCAAGTTGACAAGGATGCGCCGCCCGACACGATCGATTCAGTTCGGGCCCGTGCCCGTGCTGTGGTTGACAGCGTTCAGAACGGGGCCTCCTTTGCGGAGATGGCTCGGCGTCATAGCGATGCCCCGACCGCTCCGATGGGCGGGATGAAGCAAGCGGCCACCCCGAAGCAAATGGACGATCGCTTTGCCGACGCAATCCTGGCGCTCCAAGATACCAATCGGCTGACGGAGGATCCTGTCCGTACGGAAACCGGATTCCACCTCTTCAAGCTCATCAGCCGGGCAACCCCGACCCGGGGACAGGCAAAGTGGACACTACTTTCCAAGCGTCGCCAGCAGGCCGTGCAGGAGAAACAGCGGGCGCTCTTGGGGCAGGCCACGGTGCGCATCAACCCTGACGTCGTACAAGTGAGCCTCTCGGGCAAGAACCAGCGGACTCGCCCGGGTGAGCGGGACTAACCCTGAATCCCCGCTCGCCGAGAACGAAGTCAGACAGGCGTATGCGGTGCGGCGATGCCTTCTCTCTCGTCGGATGCAGCAGATACTGCAATAAAAAAATGACCGCAGATTTGAACGTCGGACGCCGTCTAGGTGCGGTCCTCTGCGTGCTCGCAGCAGGAATCTTCCTGAGCCCCTCCCCCGAAGACGCTCAGCCGTCGGGGGCGGTAGACGGGAACCAGACGGGAGAGCGCCCCCCCAATATCGTGCTTATTCTTGCCGACGATCTCGGGCGTGGGGACGTTCGCGCCTACAACGCCGACTCGAAAATCCCGACGCCGCACATGGATCGTCTGGCTGCGGACGGCATGCGGTTTACGAACGCCCACTCGTCAGCATCGGTGTGCACGCCCACGCGCTACGGATTGCTCACCGGACGCTACTCCTGGCGCACGCGCCTGAAACAGGGGGTCCTGTGGCCCCCAGCCAAGCCTCTCATCGGCCCGGATCGGGAAACGCTCGCCACTGTGCTTCAGGGGGCTGGCTACCGGACCGCGGCAGTAGGGAAATGGCATCTAGGGCTTGGCTGGAGGATGCAATCGGACGACAAAATCAACTTCGATCGGCCGATCCGCGACGGCCCCAACGACCACGGGTTCGACCGGTCGTTCATCCTGCCGGGATCTTCGGACATGTCGCCGTACGTCTTCGTCGAAGATGGAAAGGCTGTGGCCCCGCCCACCCGACAAGTGTCCGACACGCTGTTTGGGCAGGCCGGACCGGCCCTCCCCGACCTGCAACCGAAAGACATTCTCCCCCGCCTCACTCGTGAGGCGGTCGAGACAATCCGCGGCCATGCACGCAAGCGGGCGAATTCTCCACTGTTCCTGTACTTCCCGCTCACGGCTCCGCACAAACCGGTGGCCCCGGCCGACCCGTACCGCGGCCGAACGACGCTGGGAGCATACGGGGACTTCGTCTATCAGGTGGACGCGGTCGTCGGAACGGTCGTCCGGGCACTGAAAGAGCAAGGCATGTTCCAAAACACTCTGCTGATTGTCACCTCCGACAACGGCACCTCCCCCAACGCCGCCGAGGACGCCCTCGAAAAGGGACACGATCCGAATGGTCCTTTCCGAGGACTGAAAGCCACCATCTGGGAGGGGGGACACCGGATTCCCCTGATCGCCACATGGCCCGGTCACATTCCCGCCGGCACCCGGAACCATGAGCAGATTAGCCTGAACGACCTGATGGCTACGTTTGCGGCCCTAACCGGTCAGACGCTTGCGCCGTCCGCCGGCGTGGACAGTCGCAACATCCTTCCCACCCTGCTGGGGGAACCAACGGATCGCCCCGATGGTCACGCCATTGTCGCTCGGTCCGGGGGGGGATGCCTCGCAATCCTGAGGGACACGATGAAACTGGCGAATTGCCCCGGTTCGGGGAGCAGCTGGGCCGGCTCTCCCACCACGGGCGAGGCCCGAGAGCGGGGGCTGCCGCCCGTCCAGCTCTACAATCTGAAAAGAGACACCGCTGAGACGAACAACGTGCAGGGGCGATATCCCGAGAAGAAGCGGCAACTGCGTCAGCTTCTCAAGCGGTACATTGAGCGAGGCCGCAGCACCCCGGGCCCAAACCAGAGCAACTGGAAGGGCAAGACACGTTGGGAGCAGTTGGGCTGGTAGGGAACATCAACGAACGTCCCTTTGCCTAAATCCTCGATCTGAGGCGGTGCTTCCCCTCGGCACCCTCCCTCCGGATGCACGCAAACAGACACACGATCCCTCCGATCAGCAATGAGAACCGGACGCCCTTGATGAAACGTGCTGTGCTCCGGTCCCGCCCCGATGCTGTGTAAGACCGAACGCAGCCCCGCTCAGAAGGAGCGCGTGGGCGCCTTCTCACCGAGAACCGAAGGAACATGCGTGTGGGTCCTCGGGCCCTTGGGCCGGCGAGGCCCAGAGTCATGCGGGGATGGCCCGTTTCCGGCCATCCCCAGCTTAGCAACGCGGAAAAAGCATGCTACCGCCTCTTCGGGGTAAACTGCGACTTGAGCACCCGCTCGACTTTCGAGCTGTTTCCGGTGTGCACGAGCATGATGTTTCCCCGTTGGTAGTAGAATGGCGGGGATCCAGCACTTGGGCTCTTGCGGCTGATTGTCATCGCGGCAGAATTCGAGCTCGCGAATTCGAGGACCCGAATGTTGTCTCCCACACCGGTGCTGAGAACGAGTCCCTCCCGCGCGTATCTGGGCGAGAGCTGTCGTCCCGGGGTCACGGTTAGCCCCTCCTTGCGAAGCAATTTGATCACCTCGTTGATATCCATCGTCTGGGAAGAACTTCCAGACTGTCCGGACCCCGCACAGGCCGCGAGGCCGAAAACGAGAAGGGGAAGGGTAGCCGCGAGAGCCGTACGGCGAAGCGCGCGTAGCGAGCAGACGGAAGAGAGTGCGGTGATATTGTGTCGCATAAGTAGGTACGTCGTATGCAGAGAACGCGTCGATGTAGAGGCAGGAGCGGAGATCATCCGCCCAATAAGGAACCGTATCTGAGAGACATTGTCCAGCGTCTCCTATGCTGCTCAGTTCGCCAGTTTCGGTTGATTCCTCTGCTGCACGATTCGACCTCCAAATTCACCTCGTTCTTAATTTTGAAGGAATGTTTCTGTGAGCCGTCGGCAATCAAGGTAACACCATCTTCATCTTGGCGGCACCTGAGAACTTTGACAAAGGAAATTCCGAGTTCTAGATTGGTCTCACGTGATTTGAACCGGTTTAGAAAACGACCGGCTGGTTCACCGTTCAGCGCCTCCCTTTGCTAAGTAACTCTACCACGTCATGCACATGAGTAGATGGATACAAGTGAGTAAATGGGCGCAGGCATTCGCTGGTCTTGCCGCCGTGCTTTTTCTCATGCCCGCCACGGCGCTTGGCCAGCAGGCCACGCTCACAGGTACCGTTACCGATTCCACCGACGGGAAGCCACTCCCTGGGGCGAACGTCAGCGTGCCTACGCTCGGACCATCGGTAGGGACCGTTACCACACCGGAAGGAGAATACACCCTCACGATTCCCGCGCGCCGGGTGCGGGGGCAGACCGTCACGGTTCGGGTCCGGTTTGTAGGATTTAAGACTGCCACCAAGCAGGTCGAACTGACCTCGGGAGTGACTGAGGTTGACTTCACGTTGGCCCGGGACATACTTCAAACGGACGAGTTGGTGGTCACCGGATTTGGGCAACAGACAAGAATGAAGCAGGCTCCGTTCTCCGTGAATACCCTGTCGGAGGAGGAGATCACCTCCGTTCCAAGTTCGGTGAATCCGGCCGAGGCCATCCAGGGACGCGTTCCTGGAGCGAAAGTTATTCAGGGAGCCGGCACGCCCGGTGAGAATGCGTCCATCATCCTGCGAGGCATCACCAGTATCGAGGGGGGGAACCAGCCTCTGTACGTGGTCGACGGGGCCATCATGCGGGGCCTTCAGGATCTTGAGGCACTCGACGTCAAGAGCATCGAGGTCATCAAGGGGTCAGCGGCTGCGTCCATCTACGGATCCCGTGCGAGTGGCGGCGTAATCCGCATCACCACAAAGGACGGAGGTTCGAATGCCCTCGGAGAAACCCGAGTCAAGTTTCGCTCTTTGATCGGGTTCAACCAACTGAACGCACCGCCGCAGGTGGGCCGGAATCATACACGCCAGATCGCACGGACCTCCTTCGTCGACCCGAACGGGCGGAAAGTTCAGGTGGGCGACTTTGTGACTGACTGCACGGGACAGCCCGGTCTCTGTAAAGGGACGTACAACAGCGCCAACACCGACTTTCAGCGGTTTAGCCCGAAGGGCAGTAACGAAACCAATTTCGTGCTGTTCGACGACAATCCGTACCCGGTGTTTAATAACCACATCGATGCGGTCTTCGATCTGGGCACCTTCCGGCGAAATTTCACGTCGGTCAGTCAGCGAACTCAGGGAACGAACTTCCGCATCTCGTTCGGAGAGGTGAAAGAGCAGGGTCCTGTTAAGGGGGCGCGCGGCTACCAGCGTTACAACGGTCGGTTCAACCTCGACCACGATCTCACTGATGGCCTTACCTTCACCCTGCGGTCGTACTTTTCTCAGTCGAATCGTGACGACGTAACCCAGATGCGGGGGAGCTCTTCCCTCTGGCCGGCAGTATATTTCAACAGCCCAGCAGTAAGCCTCACACAGAAGAACGAAAACGGGAAATACGTCGCGAATCCCGATTCAACGAACCGGTACGAGAACCCGCTGTACCTCGTAAACAATCAGACATGGAATGATCGCCGCACTCGTGTTACGGGAACGGCCCGGCTCGATTACCAGGCGCTCCCCTGGTTGAGCTTCCGTGGGCAGTTTAGCTTTCGGTCCTTCAACAGCGATTTTCGGCAATTCGTCGATAAGGGATTCAATGCATCCCAGTCGGATGACCCGATCACCGAAGGCCAAATCTCTCGGGACGTAGATCGGAGACGTTACTGGCAGGCTCAGCTTCGGAGCACCATTTCCTACCGGTTCCTCGGTGGCCTCAACACTCGTACTCAGTTTCGCGTGCGTGCCGACCGGCGAATCACCTCCTCACTTAGCGCCAATGCTGGTGGGCTCATCACGCAAGGAGTAACCGACTTTGGAAACGTCAGGGATGACGCCCAGGAAGAGGACATCACGGCGGGTAACTATCGGACTGACACCCGAGGCATTTACGGGTTTGCCCAAACCAGCCTCGACTGGAAAGGGCGATACATCGTGAACGCGCTCATACGGCGGGATGGAACGTCCCGGTTCGGAGCAGAGGAGCGTTGGAACTACTACTATCGCCTCAGCGGGGCATACCGTCCTTCTCAAGAGCCGTGGTGGCCCCTCAGCCAGTCGGTCAACGAGTTGAAATTTCGGTACTCTTACGGTACCGGGGGGGGACAACCTGGCTTCAATGACAAGTTTGAGACCTACAACGTCGCGGGAGGGCGCATTAATAAGTTCCAGCTAGGCAACGAAAACCTGAATCCCTCCTACCAGGTTGAGCAATCGCTCGGTTTGAATTTCACGATCTTCAACCGCGTCAGTGGGGAGTTTACGTACGCCACCAGCCGGGTTGAAAACCAGATTCTGAACGTTCCTCTGCCCGGATTCGTCGGGTACAATCAGCAGACGAGGAATGCCGGTACAGTCGAGTCGTACAGCCTCGAAGGACGGCTCGACGCGACGATCCTCAAGAGGGACAACTTGACACTGACCCTCGGGGGTACGATCACCCACACCCGATCGCGAATCACGGAGTTCAACCGTCCTGGGTACCGGACTGGTCAGGACGGTCGAACCCTCTACGAAGAGGGAATGCTCTTCGGAAAAATTCTGGGCAACAAGTACATCCGGGACAAGTCCAATCTTCCGAAGAAGTGGCAGCCGTTCAGTGACCAGTTCGCGGTGAACGACGAGGGCTTCGTTGTCGCCGTTGGCAAAGGGAACAGCTGGAAGGACGGCATCAGGAAGGAGCTCTGGGGATCCATGGTTGACATCAATGGTGACGGAAAAAACGACTTTAACTGGGGCTATCCCGTGAAGGCCAAGCCTCCGGAGGGCCGGAGCGCCTCCGTCATCGCAAACACGAACCCCGACTTCTTCTACGGCTTTAACGCCAACCTCGACTGGAGAAACTTCACCGTGAGAACCCTCTGGGGAGGCCAGTACGGGGGAGATATCTACAACTTCAACCGTCACTGGGCCGGAAACAATCACAAACAGGCAGACCAGAGAGGTAAGTCTGTCGAAACGAAGAAGCCGGTCGGGTACCAAAACGCGTTCGATGCGTGGAATAACCGTTACGTTGAAGACGGAACCTACTTGAAGCTGCGCGAACTCGCGGTCAACTACACCTTCGATAGCCAGTTCTTAGAGCAAACGTTCGGGTCGAGCTATGGGATCGACGATGTCACCATTGGGATCACCGGAAAGGACCTCCTGACCTTCACGGGCTACTCCGGCTGGGATCCGGAGGTTGGAAGTGGTCGTGGAAGTGGTATTACAAACAAAGTCCGAATCGACTACTTCCGATACCCGAACTATCGGAGCTTCCAGGCAAACCTCGAGATCAACTTCTAAGTTGGAGCCGAAGAGAGTTCAGAGAATCCAATCGCCCCGCAAGCGTGGCAGGCCCCCCGGTCTGTCACGGCCGGGAGCGTGCACAGAACTTTGTACTGGACACAGTTGCCTATACCATGAATCTCCCCAATCGATACATACGATACATTTCGCTCGTCCTCCTCGTAGCAGTGAGCCTCGGCGCCACTGGCTGCAGCGATTTTCTGAGCGTAAAGAACAACCCGAATAATCCTGACCGTCAGGATGCTCTTTCCAATCCCGGCGACGTTGAGTCCCTGATCGGGGGGGCCTTCTTTGCGGCGTGGCGTGGATGGATGCACCGTAATCCGGCTACCGGTACCGCCATGGGCTCTAGCATGCTCCGCTCCCCATACTCATACGGCTGCTGTCGCTGGGTCGACATGGGACAAGAGCCCCGCACTGAGTTCAAGAACCGGGCCAGTGGCGGGTATCCATTCAACACGAACGCCTGGAACGACAACTATTCCGCGCTATCGTCGGTCCGCGACGGTCTCCGGGCAATCGACGATGGACTGGACATCGGTACTGAGGCCCGCACGAAGAGGGCCCTGGCCTTCGGAAAGTTTGTCCAGGGATGGGCCACCATGCACATTGCGGTCGTCTTTGATCGAGGATTCGTGATTACTGAACATACAGACCTCCAGTCGGGCACGCCTGAACTCCGGAGCTACAAGACGCTCCGCGACTCCGCCCTGAAGTTCTACAATCGGGCCATCGAGATTGCACAGGATACCAGGTTCACGTTGCCGTCCAACTGGGTCAAGGGAAATGCATTCAACAACCAGGAATTTGTCCGTCTCGTCCGCTCAATGAAGGTGCGCGCATGGACGATGACCCCCCGAAGCATGGAGGAGCGCAGGGACGTGAGCAATGGCGGAATCGTCGATTGGAGCAAGGTCGCTGAGCTTGCCCGAACGGGCCTTCAGGAAGACCTCGTTATTGCGGGCGACGGCATCGGGTTTAATTCGTGGGGCATGTGGTCCCTCCGCCAGCCTTTCCAGGGCAAGTCGCCTTGGGGGCGCGTGAGCTACTATCATCTTGGCCCGGCCGATAATAGTGGGGAATTTGACGAATGGCTGGCCATCCGGCCCGAGAAGAAAAACCCTGATTTCTTCGAAATCGAAACGCAGGACAAGCGCATTGTCGGTGAGCCCGGTGAGGGCCGCTGGCGATCGCAAGGGAAATACTTCGACTACACTGGGTACGGCTTTGGCTCGCCCTACGCGATGATCCGGTATACGACTCCCCCTCGCGACGTTCGGGACGACAGCTATGGGGATTTCTCAGGATCGAACCAGGCAGGTCCTCTCGTCGTCATGGACCATTCCGAGATGGACCTGATGCAGGCTGAAGCACTGCTCCGGACGCAGGCGTCTGGTGCTAAGCAGCAGGTTGCGAAGCTAATCAACAACTCCCGGGTCGACGTGGGAGAGCTTCCGCCCGCGACGTCCGCAAATCCGGTCGGGTCTCCGGACGACCGCCACGGCAACGGGCGTCCGAGCCAGGGGTACAACCAGGTGAGCCTCTGGTCGATGCTCAAGTATGAGTTCTATCTCGAGACGATGTTCTCGGTGGGAACCATCAAGTGGTCCCATGCACGGGGCTGGAAGGACCTCGTGAAGGGAACGCCCATCCACTTCCCGATTCCGGCGAGTGAGCTTTCGGCTCTCGAGAAAGAGCTTTACACCTTTGGCGGCGGTGGCCCCGGATCTGCTCCCGCCGGGTGGGATCGATAGTATTCGGCTCTTTCTGTTGGGCAGGCTGCACAGCGGGTCCCCTCAGGCCCGTTGTGCAGTCGTTTCAGGTCTTCGGAGGCTTCTTTTCCGGACCGAAAGCCCGCCAGCGTTCCCCCTCCTTTAGGCTATTCACCCAAAACCCCCTTCACTATGTACTCGACACTGCGCTACGGACTCCGGACCCTTTCCCTAGGCGTCTGCGCCATCGGGATGGTGTTTGTCCTTTCCTCCTGTGATACTACCGAAGATTTCGACCCGAATGTCTCCTCCGATAACCGAACCATCGCGGACCGCATTCTGAACCAGTCTGACCGATGGGGACTCGGGGATTTCTCCGCGGCCGTCGACACGTCAAACCTTGAGGGAAGACTCGATGGGGAAGGTCCATTTACGGTGTTTGCTCCGGATGGTCTGGATACCATTGAGGATGCTGAGCTAGAGGCGCTCCTCCAAGGCAACAGTGCGCTTCTGAGCGAGGTTCTCCAGCTTCATGTCGTGGAGGGACAGGGACTTAAGGCTTCCGAGCTGGAGGATGGACAAACCCTTTCCACGCTCGACGGGACTGAGCTTACGGTTGAGAGGCCCAATGACACGACCATTACGGTCAACGAGGTGCCCCTTGTAACCCGGTCCATTCAGTCCAGCAATGGGGTTCTCCACACCATCGATCGCGTGCTCCTTTCGAACCAGCCGCTGAGCACGCGTATCCAGTTGTCCGGAGGACTTTCTACTCTTGAGGCGGCCCTGGGCGCTTCGGGCCTCAGCGGCGGCCTCCCCGACGGTGTTACCCTCTTCGCGCCAGTCGACGATGCATTCGGATCGGTGGAGACGGAGACGCTCCTTAACGACACCGAGCTGCTGAACGGGGTTCTTCGTCATCACGTGGTGGACCAGACCATCACGAGGGAGGACCTGACGGACGGAGCCACTTTCACTGCGCTCGACGGTTCCCAACTCAGCGTGGAAGTCGAGCAGGTCTTCCGCCGGGATCAGGGAGTGGTTGTGGATACCTTAACCCTAACGCGTGTGAACGGGCAGGTCGTTCGTACCCCGGATCAGCTTTCGAGCAACGGACGTCTGCACACAATCGGTGGGGCACTGCTCGGAAGCCAACCTATTCCTCAGCGGGTCCGCCTTGCTCCGTTCCTCCAAACGGTTGAGGAGGGGCTCTCGGCAACAGGCCTGGATGATGCTCTCTCCGGACAAGGTCCGTTTACGGTAATCGCCCCGTCAGCACGTGGATTTGCGGCGCTTCCCCCGAGGGTCGGCTCCGCGCTCCTGGAGGAAGAAAACCGCCCCCTCCTCGAAAAAATCCTCCGCAATCACGTCATTCCGAATCAGGAGATTCGGGCGTCTGATCTGCTTGATCGGGACGGACAGGAGATCCAGACTCTTCTGGGGGAGACTGTCAAGGTCTCCGTGAACGTTTCATCGGACCAGGACACCACGGTCTCCGTCGGTGGTTTTGAAATCGCCCGGTCCAACCTTCGAGCCAGCAACGGGGTTCTTCACACGATTAATGGTGGTGTTCTCACGCCGTCGGCCCTCGATGTCGTGCAGGTAGGCGTTGTCAATGGACTCACCCGACTGGGCGCGGCGACTGCCGCTGTGGGCATCCGGGACGACCTTCAGGACGAGAATTCCACCTACACCATTCTTGGACCTATCGACCAGGCCTTCCAGACCTACCTCGACAATCAGGGCGTTGGCTCCTTCGACCAGCTCTCGGAGAGCCAGAAGGACGAGCTCCGAAGTATTCTGAGATATCACGTGATCCCGCGTGAGGTTAAGCTCAACACGATTCGGGACGGTCAGACCGAAAAGACACTGGAAGGCTCCAAGGTTACATTTACCGTTGGGAACGAGGTAAAGGTAAACGGTGTGACCATCCAGACCGCCGACATCGAAGGTACGAATGGACTGGTCCACGAGATTGGGGAGATTCTCCAGCCCCCGGAATAGAGCCAGTTTTCCCGGCTTCGATTGACTTTAACTCTACGCAACGGGGGCCTGCGGGTCGTTTTCGCAGGCTCCCTCGTGTGCGGGAAACAGGAACAGTTTCTCAGAAAAATTTGCATTTTCTAGAAAGTTTCCTTTGAAACAGCAGTACCCCCCATCCATGGTGTCGACACTGCTACGCAAAATGTCTTCTACTCTTCTCGGGACCATTGGGGTGCTCCTTCTGGCGGTTGGTGCTCTCATGCTCTGCCCCGCAGCGGCCGGGCAGAGTAGCATCGACGGATCTGATGCCTCCGCCAACTCAAACTCACAGGCAACCAGCACCCTCACTGCGTCCACGGTGCGAGCCACCGCCGTTACCCTTAACTGGGAAGCCTTCGACGACTCCGAATCCAGCCTTGCGGGGTACAACATATACCGTCGGAAGGAGGGGCAGCGGTATCCTCTTCAGCCGAGTGGCTTCACGGGTGTTCGCGACGAGGAAGGGGGGACCCGGTACGTGGCCGATCGGCTCGAGCCTGGTACGACATACTTCTTCAAGGTTTTGGGGCGGAACGAGAACCTCGAAGAGGTGGGAAGCGCGCGGGAGGTTACCGTCACCACGTCGGAGGAGAAGGAGGGCACCTATCGGTATATGACCCTCAAAGTTGCCGTGGTGATATACAAGAACGCAAATCACCGGAACGGAGGGGATCATCAGACGCCCGACCGGCTTGTTGAGGACTACAAGCTTTATCTCAACAAGGCCAGAGACTTTATCTGGCGGAACACGAACATGAAGCTTAACATCGACTTCACCTATTACCCGATCGAAGAGTACGTGGAGATGGACAACAGAGCCTTCCAGTCGGTCAACACCACTGGTCGGCATCTGCAGGAGATGTTTGGCGTCATGAACACACAGTACGACTTCGTTTTCCGTTTGACTCCGTCGGTAGGGGGGTACTATTCGCTAGGGGCTACCAACCGCATCGGTGAGGCGATGAGCGGGCCTGACCGCCGCACGGGGTTCGCGCAGCTCCAACTCCCGCTTCCCGAATCTGGTTATGGCTCAGACCCCTATGAGTACGGGGATCAGGTCAGCAAACGGGTCAATAACCTGATCTGGCTTTTTATTCACGAAGGACAGCATGTTTTGGACGGCATATATCGATACAACGCACATCCTGAGTTCGGGCACGGTGATCGCCCTCAGCAATACAACGCGTCGGTGTACTCCCAAGTCCCCGAGAGTCTCCGATTCGGAAAGCGATACGACTTTCAGTCTGCCCTCTTCCGGACGTTTGATCCGGAGGACTTTAGCACGTACCTGGATCTGGACAGGCGTTGGGGGGTCGTGCGTGAAGTAAGAGACGCAGATGGCGATGGCCTTCCGGATAAAAACTCTCGTGTTCCGGTTAGTGAGAAGACCTTTGGGTCGGACACCACCAGCGCGGATACCGACGGAGATGGGCTTTCCGACAAGGCGGAGGCCACAGACGGCATTTATCCTTACAGTGCTTCCAACCCGAACGACTCCGACACGGACAGCGACAATACCCCGGATGGTGACGACCGCTATCCGCGGTACAATGTGTCCCAAAGTGTTATGAAGGCCGGAGGATTTCGGCCCACCATCGATGGGGACGTTTCGGAATGGCCCGAGAAGGCGTCCATCAGCCAGGGCGTCTTTCACAAGACTGAAGCTGTATCCAGCTTTGACCCTACAGTGTACAGCACGTACGCCCGGGACTCGCTTTACATTGCTCTCGAGCTACCGCGCTCGGCCGTGCCGATGATGCGCTTTGACTTTGACGCCGACGGGCGATGGTACGGCATCGGAAACACCGAGATTGTTGCGGACGTGGTCGACGAGGGCCTTGAACGCATCCGTACCTACGACGCCAGTATCGATGGTCGTTCGATCAGCGACAACGGGGTATGGGACACAAATTCGGAGTATCAGCAAGAGTTTGGCCGGGTGTACACTCTGAACAGCACTCAGGGGGCCCGTATCCGGTTCGATGTCCAGCGCCGGGACGAGAAGGTTGCTATCGAAATGGCCTTTCCCGAAACGAGGCGTGGTGAGGTCGACCCCAGGCTCAATAACGACATTGTTTTTGACACTGGGGACAAGATCGGTTTTCGACTCGACTACAGTGCCATTGGGGGCAGCAAGAAGACCTTGACCCGCGCTCTGGAGAAAACCCTTTCCTCGGGAATGGGGGGAGCCTTCGCACTGAGCGACAATCATCGTTCGGGTCCAAAATACCACACCCCTGCTTCTGCGACTCCCAAAAACCAGGCAGGGACGGTTCGGGCCGACAATGCTCGCAAGGCAGAAACCTTCGACAAATGGAGCTACGTCTACTTCACCCTTGGTGACAAGAAGATCGAAGAAGGAGGAGGAAGCGCCGAGGAAACCGCCATCAACAGCGTCTACCCGAATCCCTTCACGGGTACTGAGGGAACGGTGACCATCAACTACAGTGTTGCACAGCGAGGGAACGTCGAGATTGCGGTGTATGACATGCTGGGGCGACGCGTGAAGACCCTCAAGAACGAAGAGACGCGGCCGGGCTCGTCCTTGCAAGTCCGGTGGGATGGCACTCGTGCTGGGGGAGAGCCGGTCGCCAGTGGCCTTTACTTCGTGCGGATGGAGACACCGAGTGGCACCACCCACACCAGCCGAATGATTATCACGAGATGACCGAAGGAACTGGTTCTGACGCGTGACACTGCGGTGCCCCCAACTTTTTTCTGTAGGAAAAGGCACCGTGCACACCAGCCCCACACGGTCGCGCGACGCCTCGAGCACGTAAGCAAAAGTATCGCCGCGATCACGCGCCCCCCATCCCCTACCAAACTCCCCCGAAGCACTCTGTGAGCAACGACTCCCCCCACCCCACGTCCACCGACACCTCTCATTCAGCGACCGAAAGCGACGAGGCCTCTCCGGACAAGTCCTCTCGTTCGGCCGGCACCATGGACCGGCGTGAGGCCGTGAAGGCGATGGGTGCGGCGGGGCTGGCGACCTTCGCTCCCCACGTTTCCTCCGCCGAGGACCGGTCCGGCGGTCGCCCGTCGCCCCCCGAGCAGCCGAACATCCTCTTTATCCTCACCGACGACCACACGGTCCGGGGCCTCAGCTGTTACGGCAGCCGGCTCATGGAAACGCCGGGGCTGGACCGCATTGCCGAGGAGGGCATGCGGTTCGATAACGCATTCGTGACCAATTCGCTCTGTGCGCCGAGCCGGGCTTCGATGCTGACCGGCAAGTACAGCCACGAGCACGGGGTCACCGAGAATATTTTCGGGGATAAGGAGCCGTTCGACAACTCGCAGATGACGTTCCCCAAGCGGCTCCAGGAGGCAGGGTACACCAACCTCCAGGTCGGCAAATGGCATCTCGAAAACGACCCCACCGGCTTTGACTACTGGAAGCGGCTCCCGAACCAGGGACGGTACTACGACCCCGTGTTTCTGGAGAAGCCTGAGGACGGCGGCGAGCCGAATCGGACGCAGGAGTCCGGGTACGTCACGGACATCATTACCCAGGAGACGATCGACCTGATCGAAGAGCACCGCGGGGACGACGGCCCCTTCTGCATGTTCAGCTGGCACAAGGCCACCCACCGGGGATGGAAACCCGCCGAGCGGCACGAGGACCTCTTTACCGACGCCCCGTTCCCGCCCCCACCGACCTTCAACGATGATTACTTCAGTCGAGCGAGTCCCGCAACCCACGCGGAGATGAGCATCGCCAACATGCCGGACTGGTCCGACGAGCAGCCCGAGGGCCTGTCCGACACCGAGCGGAAGCACTGGAACTACCAGCGCTACATGAAGGAGTACCAGCGCACGGTGAAGGCCTTCGACGAAGGGATCGCCCGGATCCTGGACTATCTCGATGAGGTCGGCCTGGCCGAAAACACGCTCGTGGTCTATGCCACGGACAATGGCATGTTTATCGGGGAGCACGGCTACTATGACAAGCGCTTCATGTACGAGGAGTCGATCCGGATTCCACTCCTAATGCGGTACCCTCCCATGATTGAGCCGGGGACTGTGGAAGATCGGATCGTGCGCAACATCGACTTCGCGCCGACCTTCATGGACGTAGCAGGCGTAGAGATTCCCGAGGGTGTTCAGGGCCGAAGCCTGCGCCCACTTATGGAGGGGCGGGAGCAGGCTGGCTGGGATGAGCCGCTCTACTACCACTACTACGAGTACCCCGGGCCCCACAAAGTGCGGCCCCACTATGGCGTACGGACGGACCGTCACAAGCTCATCTACTACTACACGGTGGAGGAGTGGGAGCTCTTTGACCTGAAGAAGGACCCCCACGAGCTGCAGAACGTCTACGACGCTCCCGGCTACGCAGACGTAGTCAAGGACCTGAAGCAAGAGCTTCGTGCACTGCGGGCCCGGTACGACGACACGACCGGACCGGACGTGCCGACGTAGATTGACTCGAGAGCATCAGTTCTTCGGCTCAACGTAGTCCAGATTTCTGCTGTGAGTCTCTATCTTTCAGTACGTCCCCGATGTGTCCTCCTCACCACCCTTCTCTGCTGGGCTGCCAGTCTTTTTCCGGCGATCATCCGAGAAATTCCCACTCTTGAGGGAAGCGACCGGAGGATCCGACGTGCAATTCACCACATGCATGCACTTTACGACCGGGCCGGCCTGGCGCTTCCAGAGGTTCGGTCATCCAGTGACGCTGAGGAATCGGAATAGGAGTCAGGCTGATGCTGCGGAGGCGCGGCACTAGCCCGCGGCGGCCCGCTGGCCGCTCAAACGCTGGCCGCTCAACATGTCTCTGACTTCGCCCTTGCCGGGCGGTCCCACGCTCTTGAACACCGATTGACGCGCCCATGGCTGCCGACCCTGAATCGACCACCGACGCAGATGAGTCCTCGAGCTATGTTCGAAGCCTCAGCCTGTTCGACGGCGTGATGGTCGTGGCCGGCGGCATTATCGGATCCGGGATTTTTCGGGGACCCGATGTCGTGGCCCAGCGCGTCGACACGCCTGGGCTCATCATGGCGGCCTGGGCCATTGGGGGGGCAATTGCCCTTGTCGGAGCCCTCTGCTTCGCGGAGCTGGGCGCGCGCCGCCCAGAGGCAGGGGGTGGGTACGTATACCTTCGGGAGGCCTTCAGCCCGCTCTTCGGGTTCTTATACGGGTGGAAGGTGGCCTTCATTACGGCGACGGGGGCCATTGCCGCCCTCGCCATCACGTTTGCGGACTACGCGAGAGACATCTTCGAGCTTGGTGAACCTTGGACGCTCCCCATCGCGGTCGCGTCTATCGTATTTCTCTCTGGGGTCAACTACTTCGGCATTCGCTTCGGCAGTCTTACCCAGAACATTTTTACGGTGCTAAAACTTGGAGCGCTAGCCGGACTCGTGGGGGCGGGGCTCTGGTTTGGAACGGGCGAGATGACGTCACCGGAGACCGCTGCGCAGTCTGTTTGGGCGACGAAAGGCTCGTGGGGCATCGGGGCCGCCCTCGGGGCCGCCCTGACGCCTGTCCTGTTTGCCCATGGGGGGTGGCAGCACGCCAACCACATTGCCGCCGAGATTAAAAACCCCAACCGAAACCTTCCTCTCTCGCTGCTTATCGGGGTGGGCGTCGTCGTCGGCTCGTACCTTTTGGCCAACTACGCATACCTGTATGCTCTGGGCGTCGACGGGCTGGCAGCTAGCGATGCCCCAGCCACCGACGCGATGGAGGCCCTGCTGGGGAATACGGGGGGCACTCTCATCGGCATCGGCGTCATGATCTCGGTTTTCGGAATCCTCAATCTCATCATCATGGCGGCGCCCCGTGTGCTGCAGGCCATCGCCGAGGACGACCTCTTCTTTCACGCCTTTGCACGGCTCCACCCCGAGTACCGCACCCCGACCTGGGCGATCCTCTTCCAGGCGGGGTGGGCCATCGTACTAGCCATGACGGGGACCTTCTCGCAGCTCCTGAACTACGTTGTGTTCGGGGACTGGATTCTGTTCGCCCTAATCGTCGGCACGCTCTTCGTCTACCGCCACCGGGACCGGGCAACCGACGGGGAGCCGGACACCTTTCGCATGGTGGGGTATCCGCTCCTGCCCATTCTCTTTATTCTGGCGTCAACGTTCGTCGTGGTGAGTACCATCAGTAGTATGGAGCCCCGAAACGCTCTGATTGGCGTTGGCATCCTGCTGCTGGGGGTGGCCGTGTTTTACGGGTTCCGGTCCTGGCGCCGCCAGACGAGTTCTGAGAGACCTGCGCCTGTGGACGAGTCTCCATAGCACTGAGCCGCGCCATGCAACGCCGTCAATTTCTCCAAACCCTCCTGGGGCTGGCCGGAACAGGAGTCGCCGGCGTCCGCCCCGGACGTGGCTCTGGCCCCGACCGCCTCAATGTTGTTCTGATCCTGGTCGATGACCTCGGCTGGCGGGACCTCGGCTGCTACGGCAGCGACGCGTACGACACTCCGAACCTTGACCGCCTCGCGGATCAGGGCACCCGGTTCACAAACGCTTACGCCGCCGCTCCCAACTGCTCTCCATCCCGGGCGAGTCTCCTCACCGGCCAGGCCCCAGCCCGCCTGCACCTCACCACTTACCTGCCGGGCCGCGACGTGCCGCACGCCCCTCTCCGCCCCCCCGACATGCGAGACCATCTGCCCCACGAGGTACGCACGGTCGCCGAACGCCTCGGAGCCCGTGGCTACGCCACTGCTAGCATCGGCAAATGGCACCTCGGGGGGCCCGGCTCACTGCCCACCGACCATGGCTTCGACGTTGGGTTCGGCGGGTCTGGCCGGGGGCACCAGCAAGGCATGTTTGCGCCGTACGGGGTGCCGGATGTCGAGGCCCGCCCCGGCGAGTACCTCACCGATCGCCTAAACCGCCGGGCGCGCCGCTTCATCGAGACCCACCGGAACCAGCCATTCTTCCTGTACCTGCCCCACTACGCGGTCCACCGGCCCCACGAGGGAAAGGAGGCCCTCGTCCAGAAGTATCGGGACCGATTGGGGCCGGGTCACGAGGAACGGGCTGCCTACGCTGCCATGATCGAAAGCATTGACCGGAGCACAGGTCGAATCGTCGACACGCTCCGCCGGCACGACATTTTCGAAAACACCCTGCTCCTGTTTACTTCCGAAAACGGCCCGACGGACGTCAGTCCGCCTCGACCACTCCGCGCCGGAAAGGGGACAATCTATGAGGGGGGCATCCGGGTGCCCTGTATTGCTGCCGGCGCAGGAGTAGCCCGCCAGACGGTCGACACCCCGATCATTGGGCACGACCTCGCTGCGACGATTCTTGCCGCCGCTGGGGCACAGCCCCAAGGCCTAGACGGTGCGAACCTTCGCTCCCTGCTCGGTGGGGCGGCCATGGACCGACCCCGCACTCTTCACTGGCACTTTCCACACTACTCCTGGCGGGACCAGCGGCCGGCAGGGGCGATCCGGCACGGTCGATACAAGCTTATCGACTACTACCACTGCGACGAGCGAGAGCTTTACGACCTGAAAACGGACCCGGGCGAACGACACAATCTTGCCGCCAGGCAGACGGAGCGGACTGACCGGCTCCAGCGCCGCCTTGCTCATTGGCGCGAGCAAGTCGGGGCCCAGATGCCAACTCCGAACCCACAGCACGATCCCGAAAAGAGCAGTGTCCCCGCCTGCGGCGCCCAGTAGCATGCCCACCGGTAGTGCTGTAGCACCGGGGCACACAAGTCTCTGATGGTTGTACCCACCCTGAGGATATCCTTGGCAAATCACCACGTCATTCATGTCCGAATCGTCCTGCTGCACCGCTAGCCGTGACCGCAACTCCGCCACCGACGCGGCTCCGTCCCAGCCGGCCCTAGCGCCCGCCCATGCCCCAGCCCCGGAGACCTCCACCGACGGCATGGTGCGTCTGGAGGGCGGGACGTTCCTGATGGGGACCGACTCTGACGAAGGATTTCCGGCCGACGGGGAGGGGCCGGTCCGCGAGGTGCAGATGGACCCGTTCTACATCGACGCCACCGCTGTGACGAACCGAGAGTTCCGCGCGTTCGTCGAGAGCACCGGCTACGAGACTGAGGCCGAGCGGTACGGTTGGTCCTTCGTCTTCCAAAACTTCCTCCCGGACCGGGTCTCGAAGCGCGCCCGACGGTCCCAGCCCGCCCCGTGGTGGTGTGCCGTCGATGAGGCCTGCTGGCAATGGCCCTTCGGACGCGGCTCGCACGTGGGCACCCGCCTGGACCATCCGGTCGTCCACATCAGCTGGAACGATGCCGTGGCCTACTGCGAGTGGGCCGGGAAACGTTTGCCCACGGAGGCGGAGTGGGAGTATGCCGCCCGCGGCGGCCTGACGCAGAACACCTTTCCGTGGGGTGATGAGCTGATGCCCGACGGGGAGCACCGGTGCAACATCTGGCAGGGAGAGTTCCCTGAACACAACACTGCCGCCGACGGCTTCCGCTACACCGCGCCGGTCGAGACCTTTTCGCCCAACGGGTACGGCCTCTACCAGATGGCTGGCAACGCGTGGGAGTGGTGCCAGGACTGGTTCAGTCCCGACTACCACGTCGACGGGCCGCGCGACAACCCAACCGGCCCGCCCGACGGAGAGGCGAAGGTGATTCGGGGAGGCTCGTACCTCTGTCACCGGTCCTACTGCAACCGGTACCGCGTGGCGGCGCGGACGGCGAACACGCCCGACAGCTCTACCGGAAATCTGGGATTCCGGTGCGTGTGCGATGTCGCGTAGGGGGGAGCTGCAACAGGACCCCAGATCAGTCTCGTGTGTCCCGGACCCACGTTCCTGAATCGACCGGGGAACGCAGCCAGGTTGGGTCCGGGACCTCCCTCGAGATCGAAGAGGCACGAGAATCATCCCATCCTACAGGAGGCACAGGAGCGGCTTTACTCAACAACCATCATCTCCCGGGTTCGCGTAAACGTGTTGCCCCGCACCCGAAGAACATACATTCCGCTGCTCCATCGACTTACGTCAATCTGGATCGACTCAGGAGCCCGGGTGCCCAGTCGCCGCTGGTCGACGTAGAGCCGCTCGCCGGTCACACTGTACACCTCGATGGTGACGGGCTGCGCCTCGCGGGCAGTCAAGTCAAAGACGGCCGTTTCCCGAGCCGGGTTGGGATAGGGGCCCAAGACGTACGTCTTCCCGTCGAAGTCGATCTCGACTCTTCGCTTCTCGTTCCCAAAAATAGTGTGGCCCATGTCGTCTACCGCCACCACGCGGTACCGATACGTGCCGGGTGTTTGCCGGCGAAGTGAATGTTTCGTCGACGTCGTCGACGCTGTCTCTACGAAGGTGCCGCCGAGGCCCACTTGACGCTCGATCCGGTAGGAAAAATCCTCTGTTCCGCGGGGCACGTTCCAGTCGAGCAACACGGTCGCCCGGCCCTGCTGATCTCTCGATGCTGTCCGGACTTCCACGTCCCGTGGCTCAAAGGTCTGCGAGATCGCCCGGGTCGTCGTGCCCGTTGAGCCGTCTGCGCGCACCCACCGCACCCGGAAGGTGAAGGTGCCAAGCCCCAGGCTATCAACAGTTACCGGAGGGCCTTCAACCCGCTTGATCGGTGTGAATGCTCCGTCGAAATACTTGCGCTCGATGATATACTCCTGTACTCTCGCGTCGTCCTTCACCTCCCAGGAAAGAGATACACTCCCGTACTCCGAGTCCGGCTGCTCCGCAAACTGAAGTCCGTATACATCTTTGAAGTGCTGTAGGCACCCTGGGCCCAGCGGCCAGCCGAGGTCGCGGAGCTGTCCGCATACGATCGGGCCTGGCAGCCGGATCGTTTCGGCGGTCCCGAGATAGGGGGTCATCAGGCCATTTTGGCCGCTGGCAGGATACACCGCCTCGTCGAGGTGCGACACACTCGATCCGGGCCTGTAGGGCGAGGGCGCATAGATCTTGGGGAACCCTGGACCAGGGTTCTGCTCGGCCACCGTGGCGGACACCGGACCTCCGAACACGACCTCGTCGCTCGTCATCGCATTGGCAAGATCGCTGGAGGGATTCGGAAACACCGACTCGTCGACCAGCGATGCCTGCGTTCCGTCCTGCCTCTGCTGGACGAGAAACGTGGTGTAGACGTTCGGTGTCCGTTTCTCATCGATTTGGTCATGGTTGATCCCGTACGCACCCACCCCGTCGGATACCCCTTGGATGGCGAAATACCCGAGGCCGTGCGCGATTTCGTGGACTACAACCGTCGTGAAGTCGACTGTGCCAGGCGGTGCATTGCCCTTCCCAAAGTGCCAATCGTCCCGACCCTTGTTCATCGACACGAAGAAGTCTGGCCCCGCCCGGCCTTGTTGATTCTCGCCGGTGAGTGCGTCGGCCAAAGCGTCGAAGACGACCATTTCGGGCTCACCGTCCCGGTCTCTATCCAGCGGGTACGCGGAAATCGGAGTCGTTCCCCCAAGCACTCCACGTCCCAGGAACTGGTAGTTGGTCCCGATTCGGATGGTTACGTCGGATCGGATATGAGTCTCCCAGATTTCAACGGCGCGATCAAAGGCGCGCTTCGCCTTGGGCGGGAAGCCCGAGTAGTTTACCGTAATCCTGGCGGTGGAGGAATCTGCGACCGACCCCTCTGGTCGAATGCTCTTGCGGATGTCCATGTCGGTCTTTCGAAGGCCACAGTCCTGCCAATCAGAAAGGACTGCGCGGACAGGAACTGGCGAATTCCCGATTTGCGTGTCCTTGATCTGACCCCGTGCGGGGGAAAAGAAACCGCCTCCCACCAAGAGCACGATCAGTCCTACCACCGGTCCGACCATCGGACGTCGCTTGGGTTGGAGCCCACCACAGATTTCAGTGGTGCAGATCAAAGTGTGAAAGGGAAAAAGACCGGTGCCCATCTGTCCAAGATGCTTTGCGTGGAAAAGAAGTCCGCGAGCGAGGCTACGACCGGAGATGATTCCGGGGAGGTCTACGATGAGGACTCACAATCTGCCGCGGCACGCGGGTCTTCATCCAGGGGCTCCGCGGTGACGGTCGAGGTCTCGCCGTCGTCAGCGTCGAGAAACTCTATGGTGAGCGTATTTCCGGATTTCTCAAGTCTAATTTCCTCCCGGTCATTTTCTTGCTCATCTCTAGGAATGACCTCCAATGTGTCGCCGTTGACTTCTTCTACGTCGTATGCTTCGACGACACACCCGAAAGCCACTCTCGTAATCTTCTCAAACTTACTCTTTGTAGCGGAATAGTAGGGACCAGAGTCATCGTTGTCAGGACCCGGCCCGTCAACCTGGCTGGTTTCCCGCCAGTTCCCAACCCAGTCGGGGGCATCGCCGCTCCCGGAGAGATCACAGGAGGCAGAGAAGAGGCCAAGAAGAATGAGAACAGAAACGACGAGATATCGGATGTATGGCATGGTGCATTCGCGAACGTGCAATGGCCGTTTTGGGTTGGGTTCACTCCGTCGCATGGATGACAACTACACCCTAGAGATGAAAAGAGAAAGACCGCAGATGTTCTGACTCACAAAACCTTGGTGGCATTCGGGACCGGGCGGTGCGCAGTGAAGGAGCACGGTGAACGTGTGATCTCGCCCGGCACGTCCTGAGCCTCAGCGCGATGCATGATGGATGAATCTACTCGAGTACACTTTGGAATGCATACGTGGAAGCTACACCAAGAACAAAGAAATTTGTCGTATGCTCCAACATATTGCCCTCGACGAAGTAGCCGCAAAAACCGTTCATTTGCAAAAGGGTATTCAGGCCGATATCCACTCCCCAAGAGTCATCTTGCTTCGGGGAGCAGTACCTTCGGACACCGGAAAGAGCCAGGAGAAAGTGGAGCGCGCTCGGGGAAGACAGGTTTGTTGAGGACTCCTGGCTTTTGTATCATCACAGCGCTCATTTATTCTCGAAACAACGTTCCGCATCGCTGCCGCTGACCTCCTCTACCCTGCGCTGGCGAAACCTGTCCGCCAACGGATGCGGCCTCCCAGATGGCCGGCAGCGCGTGGGCGTGCGGACGGCGAACGCACCCGACCATTCCACCGGAACCGCGGGATTCTGAGGCGTGCACGATGTCGCGCAACACTCCCCTTCTCTGCCCTCCCAACAGCTGCATCAGGATGAACGGCACGGATGTTGGCTC
>NZ_JBDGQQ010000102.1:0-21172 GCF_042218895.1 Salinibacter sp.
AGTCAAACCGGTATCAAAAGGCCGAGCGAGCAGATGGAGGCTGGCCTGCACGCCGGGCAGATCCCTCCCAATCGAAGACGACCCAGGGGACAAGATGATGGCCTTGGAGGTCTGCATCCGAATGTGCCCGACCTCTATCACACCCGCTCTCGCCATCGGAGCGCTACGGGGGCGCCGGGCGAAAGGAGCACGCACACAGGGTCTTTATCCTGAAGGGCACGCCCGATGTCCCCATAGACAGCTGGCCACTGCATGGTGACGTGATGCTCCTGAACACGATAGATGGGGTGCGACGGGCGTTCAACCCGGGTCCGCAGGAGCGCACCGTCCCGCGTCGTGCCAAACCGAACGGAGGAGGCCCCGAGAGTATCAGCGAGAGTGTCCGGCACCGGCATAACGGGCGGCTTCGTCCCTCGGGCCCGCACTCGCTGCTCGCGCCCCTTCCAGTCGAAGCGATATGTCGCCTCTACCTCTTCGACCTGTTCGCGCCAGACCGGTTGCATGGAGGCAACTTCCACGGGCTCCCCGTAGAGCCACTGCGCGGCCCACGCTACAAGATACCGCGGAACGTGTGCCCGAACAGTCCACGTCCCCCTCGTTCCCGAGGACGAGTGGGCCCGACGTACGTGGGCGCGCAGCTCGACGGCCGGTACACGTCGGAAGCCCGGGCCTGTGAGGCCGAGCACGCGTACGTTGGTGAGCTCCACCCCAACGAGGCTAACATACGCATTTCCGTCTCGCTCGTCCGGCACGAGCCCCCCTGGGAGATGGGAGGCTACCCGGTCCGGAGCGACCGCGTAGGCCACGACTACACGGTGTCGCGCCGTGGCTCGAAGGACGTGTGGCTGGCTGAACGAAGCTGGCGACGACATGCGCAAAGAGGCAACTCGACAGGACCGAAACGCTCCCCCTAACGAAAACGGGCGCGCCCCCTGGGGGAGCGCGCCCAATTAGTCTCCTCAGAATAGAGCGTGACGCCTCGTCGTATCAGTACTAGTCGGTGTGGGGCTGGAGATCGTCCCGGCTGTGGCGTTGGCGGAGCTTCCGGAGAGCTTTTTCCTTGATCTGACGGACGCGCTCTCGGGTGAGGTCGAAGCGCTTGCCAATCTCCTCGAGTGTCAGGGGGTGTTCGCGCCCGATGCCGAAGTAAAGACGCGTGATTTCGGCCTCTCGGTCGTGCAATCGACTGAGGGCCCGCTCGATGTCGATCTTGACCGACTCCGAGAGCATTTCCTCATCGGGCGGATCGCTGTTGTCGTCCGGGAGAACGTCGAGGAGGCTGTTGTCGTCCTCTTCGTTGAAGGGGGCGTCCATCGACAGGTGGCGGCTCGTGTGCTTCATTGCCTCCCGCACCTTCCGGACGTCAATCTCAAGCTCCTCGGCCAGCTCCTCGATGTTGGGTTTGCGGTCGAGCTCCTGCTGGAGCCGGGCACTGGCCTTGCGGATTTTCGAAATCGTGCCGATGCGGTTCAAGGGGAGACGCACCACGCGGCTTTGTTCGGCGAGGGCCTGCAGGATGGCTTGCCGGATCCACCAGACGGCATAGGAGATGAATTTAAAGCCGCGGGTCTCGTCGAACCGCTTCGCGGCCTTGATGAGACCATAGTTTCCTTCGTTGATTAGATCGGCAAGCGATAAGCCCTGTCCCTGGTACTTCTTCGCGACTGAGACGACGAAGCGCAGGTTGGCGCGGCAGAGCTTGTGGAGGGCTTCCTCATCGCCATCTTCGATACGGCGGGCCAACTCGACCTCTTCCTCTGGATCAAGAAGATCGATCTTTCCAATCTCTTGGAGGTACTGGTCCAGCATCCGTTGTTCGCGAGAAACTTGCATAAGGCTCCTGTCGGATTTTGGGTGGTAGCGATGTTGGTGATGATGCCGTATAGGGGTTTCTAGTAGCCAACGGGGCTCCGGTCGTGCAGACAAGCAATGAGTCGGCGACCGGAGTCAAGAGGCGCCGGGGGGCATCCGGTAATAAGTCTGTGAAGAAGACGATCTACATTCCGCGGACTCATCACGAGCCTCGAAAGTCGTTGTTCCAGGTCCCAGAAAGCGAGGAATCCGTGACAAAGTCCCCTTACTCTTTCTGCTCAGCGGCCGCCAGGACGCCGTCGGCAACGTCTCGGGTGTCACTCATTCGGGGAATTTTTGTCTGTCCACTAATCTCCTCCTTGGTGGCCTTCAGCCAGTCGTAGAAAGCACCGCTGGGCAGAACCGATACCTCCGGCCCATCCATGGCCTCCCCCTCGCGTCGAATGTAGTAGTGGCGGTTCACCTCCCGGAGATGTTCGTCGAGGGCTTGCTCAAAGGCATTGAGATCGTCGGGGGCCTTCTCAAACTCGACGAGCCACTCGTGCCCGGGTTGTTCACCGTTCGCGTGCCGGCGCGGGGCGACGTGGTAGTCGGCAACGTGGGCTTCCGTAGCCTCGCAGGCTTCCCGCAAGGCGGCCCGCACCTCGTCGCCGTAAATGGCCTCTCCGTATTCATCGATCATGTCGCTGGTGCGGCCCGCCACGGCAATCTTGTGCGGAGAGGTTTGCGTGAACCGCACCACGTCGCCCACCTCGTAGGCCCAGAGCCCACTGCAGGAGGTGACGTGCATCGAGTAGCGCACACCGGGCTCCACGTCGGCGATGGTGTGACGCGTTGGGGCCTCGTCCCCCCGCTCGTCGAGAGGCACGAACTCGTAGAAGACCCCATTGTCGAGGTGTAATAGCATCGAGGGATCATCCAGTTCATCCTGGAAAGAGAAGAAGCCCTCGGAGGCCCCGTAGGTTTCGACAAAGTCGACGCTATGGCCAATCTTTTCCTCGATCAGATCGCGGTACGACCGGAGTGCCACCCCGCCTGAAATAAACACTTGCAAGTTCGGCCACACTTCCCCCACGGTCGTGGCCGTGTCGTTGTTACGCTCGTTGTGAAGCTCGATGAGTTGGTCAAACAGGTTGAGCGCCCAGGTGGGAACCATCACCAGAAGGCGAACGTCCTGGTCGACGGTTCGCTCGGCGACGGCCCGGAGTTTTTCCTCCCAGCTGGGCAAGAAGGTAATCTCATTGGGGACTGCCTGGAAGAAGCGGCGGAAAAACCCAGGTGCGTTCTCGGCCAGGATTCCGCTGATCTCTCCCGCCACGGTGCCGGGGTGGTTTGGATCCTCTTCGATGCGCCCCGGAAGCGTTAAATGCACGCCGCCGAAGAAGCTCGGATCGAGGCTTTGCTTAAGGTAGTTTATTCCGGCCCCAACACTAAAGGCGCGATTGTACTCGATGGTCTCGTCGCTGATGGGAATCACCTTGCCGTCGGACACGGTGCCGCTGGAGACGGCAAAGTTGGTGATGGTCCCGGGCCACATCACGTCGGCGGCCCCCTCTCGAACCCGCCCCACGTCGTCCTCGATGTCCTCGTAGGTATGCAGCGGCACCCGTTCCTGATAGGCTGAGACCACGTCCGATGCCTCGGCAATCTCCGAGAACCCGAACCGCAGCCCCCACTCGGTGTCGGCGGCGCGGGTGAGGAGACGGCGGAGAAGTGCCCGCTGCGTAGACACGGGATGCTCTTTGAATTCTTCGACCCGCCGGAGCGGACCAATCCACTGCAGAGCCGAACGTACCAATTCGCTCATTAACGACGGGTTGCCACTCGTAGACAAGTTCCTCAAAACGTCTCTTTTCGCGACGGCGCGGCGGAGGTCAGCGTTCCGGGTTGCCAGAAATTTTTCACAAAAACGAGCCTTAGACCTCCACTCCTCTGCGCTTTGTGTATACGTTGTTTGGTACAGTGTTCGTTTGGTACGTTTACGTCTGTCCTTTTTCCCGGCTCTTGTTGCCATGCCCGGTGCCCCTCGGTCCCTTCCCCAGCTCGCCCCCGATCCGTTCCCGGCCGACCGCTTCGTGCTCGGCGGCCGGGCCCAGTCGTTGGACTGCCGTCCAGGACGCCTCGACGGGACGGCGGCTCACGTGATGGGCATCCTGAACGTGACGCCCGATTCCTTCTCGGACGGCGGTCAGTACATGGCCGTCGAGGACGCCGTGTCGCGGGCCGCCGAGATGCTGAGCGAGGGCGCAACAATCGTGGATGTAGGGGGGGAATCGACGCGTCCCGGCGCCGATCCGCTGTCGCTGGAAGACGAGCGCGACCGGGTCGTGCCCGTCATTGAGGCCCTGTCGGACCGGTTTCCGGATGCCCTCCTGTCTATCGACACATACAAGCCCGAGGTGGCCCGTGCGGCCTTGGCCGCAGGCGCCCACCTCGTGAACGACGTGACGGGCCTGCGCCTCCGTCCCGAGATGGCCGACGTGGCGGCCGACTGGAACGCTCCCCTCATCCTGATGCATTCGAGGGGCGAGCCGGGCGATCTCACCCGTCCGCGTGCCTACAGCGACCTGGTCGCCGAGGTGCGCGACACCCTCGCCCAGGCAATTCGGACCGCAGAGGAGGCGGGGGTCGAGCATCTCGTCGTTGATCCTGGATTCGGCTTTGGGAAATCCCACCCCGACAACCTACGCCTCATTAATGCCATCGACGAGCTGCTGACCCTCGACCGTCCCGTGCTGGTGGGCGTTTCCCGCAAGAGCACGATCGGGGCAGCCCTTGGCACCCCCGACGATCCCGCCCCTGTCGACGAGCGTTTGTACGGTTCGCTCGGCGCCACAGCGGTCGCCGTCATGCGGGGGGCCACGATCGTTCGCACCCACGATGTGGCTCCGACCGTGCAAACGTTGGAGGTGCTTGGTGCTACGCTCCGCGAGCGGTAGCCCCCCCACGCTGGCGGTCTGCACCCGTTTCGGGGCCGGCCCGACCGAACTCTGTGCTCCTTTTTCCATCTCCCTGAGGCATCCGTGAAGATTCTTGAGGTCATTGGCTTTGGGCCCGTCGACGCGATTGAGGTCGTCGTCGTCGCGTACATCCTGTACCAGCTGTATCGGCTGATGCGGGGCACCATTGCCGTGCAAATCGCCCTCGGGCTCGGGGCCTTGTTTCTGGTGCAGGAGATCGTCGATCTGGCCGGCATGACGGTGCTCCCCAAGGTCTTCGATTACCTCAACCAGGTGTTCGTGCTGGCGGTCATCATCATTTTCCAGCCCGAAATTCGACGCCTGCTACTTCTTCTCGGGAAAAACCCGATCATTCGGCGCTTCGTCTCCACGACCGACCAGACCGAAATCATCGACGAGACTGTGTCCGCCGTGGAGGAGATGAGCGACCAGCAGATTGGGGCCCTCATCGCGTTTCAGCGCAGTACGGGGCTCCGCAGCTACGTCGAGACCGGTGAGCCCCTGCGGGCCGAG
The DNA here is from genome assembly GCF_042218895.1 of Salinibacter sp. NCBI lineage: Bacteria > Pseudomonadati > Rhodothermota > Rhodothermia > Rhodothermales > Salinibacteraceae > Salinibacter > Salinibacter sp. The sequence goes on from NZ_JBDGQQ010000102.1 coordinate 5,286, forward strand.
GTATCGCACGATCTCCTCCTCTCGATCTTCTACGGCAAGAACCCGCTCCACGACGGGGCGGTCATCATCAACGATCGACGTGTCGAGGCGGCCCGGTGTATTCTCCCGGTATCGACGAGCATGAAGCTCAGTCCCCAACTGGGCCTTCGTCACCGTGCCGCGGTGGGCCTCACAGAGCAAACCGACGCGTTTGTAGTGGTCGTGTCGGAGGAGACCGGCGACATCAGCGTCTCGCGCGACGGGGCCCTCATCTCCAACATCACGCCGGAAGAACTTCGCACGTATCTCGTTAGTGCCCTCACCGGGAAACCGGCTTCACAGGCTAGCGTGACAGGCTGATTCTTCTCGTCTTTCGTCCCCAAAATCGGCCCCTTGCTCTTCCGGCGCAGCCCATCGTTGCCATCATGTCTTCCCCCCCTCCGCCAGATGAGGACAATCGCCAGTATCGCCGCCAGCGCGCGCGGCTGGTCGAGAAGCTTCAGAAGCGGGGTATTCAGGACGAGCGCGTGCTAGCGGCCATCGGAGCGGTTCCGCGCCACGAGTTCGTGGATCCGGCTCTCCGCGACCGGGCATACGCCGACGAGGCTTTGCCCATCGGGCGTAACCAGACCATCTCGCAGCCCTTCACGGTGGCCTACCAGACCGCCCTGCTCAGCGTCGAGCCCGATGACCGCGTCCTCGAGGTGGGGACCGGGAGTGGCTACCAGGCAGCCGTGTTGTGTGAACTTGGGGCGCGCGTCTTTTCCGTTGAGCGGCACGAGTCCCTGCTCACCCGCACCCGCACGCGCCTCGAGGAGCTTGGCTACGACGTTCGGACCAGGCACGGCGACGGGACACAGGGATGGCCCGCATTCGCGCCGTACGACGGAATTGTCGTGACCGCCGCCGCCCCATCCCCCCCAGATCCGCTTCTGCGCCAACTCCGCGAACCGATCGAGTCGGACGACCATGCTGGCGGACGGCTCGTCATCCCGGTTGGGGGACGCAACGGTCAGGTCATGACGCGCATCACCCGCACCGGCACAGGGCCACACGATTACGACCGGGAGGAATTCCACTCTTTTCGCTTCGTGCCCCTGGTAAGCGAAGAGGATGAGGGCGCGGAGTGACCTGTGTGTCTGCCCTGTTGGTCGGGGTTGGTCGGGACCGCCGGGACCGAAATCCAGGCGCCGTGCTCTGTACGGAGCCGAGGCTACGGACGAGGGAGAGCGTCGAGCAGCCAGTCGACGTGGCGCGCCCGCATAGACTGCGCAGGGGCCGCCGGCTCAGACTCGGCCCGGAATTCTGCCCACCGCTCGCTCATGTGTGCGGCGTCGAGGGCTGCCTGCTCCGCATCGGGATTCGTGCAGGCCTGAAGCACCAGGAGGCGGGCCGCGTCGGGTCGACCGCGGGGCAGGCCGACTGCGACGGCGAGCGCCACGGCATCGGTAGTCTCCCGCCGCACGCGTCGCCAGATCGATTCCTCCTCGCGGCGCGCGGCCGACCAGAGCCGGCCCGCGGGGGTATGGGCCGAGGCGTCCTCGGCGTTCACCTGCCGGGCACACCACCGCGCAAACTGGCGCACTACGGCCGATGACCGGCACGCCCGAACGCGAGCGATGAGTTGAGATCGGGGCACCCGGTTCCGCACATGCTCCTCACCCGTGGCTCGATCCACGACCAGGGCGCGGTGCTCACGGCTGTCAAAAATATAGTAGAACCGATCAACCGTGGCGTCCGAAATCATGGCCCTTATCCGTTCAGCAGTGGGGGTGAGCTTGCGGCTGCCCGATATGCCCTGGCTTCTAATCCTCTCATTGATAAGCAGTTCTTCGGCGAACGTTCACCTTTTGTAACGGTGTCTCTCGGGACTTGGAGCCTGCAACAAAGAAGACCGGTCTGAATTAAAGGTGTCGTGTTGTGCTGTTCTACTACAGCAAAACCTGAAAGACGGAGTGCAAACCGAGCTTGAGTCCGGGTGTGTCGCTCTCGCTTGAACTCCGCCCCACCGCCTCCTGACACAGACCTCATCGCCGATCCGACCTTATGAAGTACTTCAGCAAGTATCGTCTTCTCCCGGCCGTTGCGCTACTCGTTCTTGGCGCAGTGCTCGGCGTGCAGATTGATACCTACCTGTCCGACGACAATCTGGGGGCACAGGCCAGCAAGTTGAAGAAGGCCCTGCTCATCATCGACAAAAAGTATGTGGAGCCGCTCGACGCGGGCAACGTCGCGGAGAAAGGAGTGAAAGGAATGATCAACAGTCTCGATCCTCACTCCACGTACATCTCGGACGAAAGGGCCGAGGACGTGAAGGACTCGTATCAGGGGTCGTTCGGCGGCATTGGGATCGTGTTCGAGGTGCCGGGCGACACTGCTCAGGTCGTTTCTCCCATCGCTGGCGGGCCAAGTGACGAGGTCGGGATTATGGCCGGAGACCGAATTGTGGAGATCGAGGACACTAGCGCTGTCGGCTTCTCGGACACCGAAATCCAGGACCGCCTGAAGGGGGAAGTCGGAACGAAGGTCCAGATGACGGTCTACCGGCCCTTGGTGGGCAAGCGTCTCACCTTCACGATCACGCGCGAGAAGATCAACGCGCCTTCCATCCATTCGTCGTACATGGTGGACGACAAGACCGGATACATCGACATCAACCGGTTCACCATGAAGACGCACGGCGAGTTCAAGGACCGAGCGAGCGCTCTGCTCAACAAGGGGATGGAGCGGCTGATCCTCGACCTGCGTAACAACCCGGGAGGCGTCATGCGGTCATCCTGGAAGATTGCCAACGAGATGCTCGGGAAGGGAATGACAATTGTTAAGACGAAAGGTCGGGGTGAGCGAATGGACCAGAAGATTCCCGCGAAGGCTGGCGGGCTGCTTCGGGACGAACCAATCATCGTGCTCGTGAACCGGGGGACAGCCTCGGCGAGCGAAATCCTGACCGGGGCCCTGCAGGATCACGACCGCGCCTTCATTGTCGGCCGGCGCACCTTTGGTAAGGGTCTCATTCAGAAGCAATTTGACCTCAACGACGGGAGCGTCCTCCAAATGACGGTGGGCCGCTACTACACGCCCGTCGGACGGCTTATCCAGTCGCCCTACAAACGGGGTCAGGAGAAGGACTATTACGCAAACAAGATGTCCACGATGAACCAGGCGACGTACCATCCCAGCAAGTACGTCGAGAGCATCCCCGACTCTCTGGCCTACAAAACCGACCACGGACGCACGGTATTCGGGGGTGGAGGCATCCTTCCCGACTACGTGGTCCAGCCGGATACCACCAAGCTTACGTACCTCGTTCGAAGGGGGCAGTTTGGCGCCGCGTTCGCTCGCAAGTGGTTCTCAAATCACGAGAAGGAGCTTCGAGGGGCCTGGCAAGAACGGCAGGAGGAATTCTCGACCTCCTACGAGGTGTCCGACAAGATGATGTCTGAGTTCTGGTCGTTCGCTGAGGAGAACGGTATTACGATCACGGAGAACCAGGACTCGGTGAACGTGGATGAGGGCATCTACGCACGGGAGATGGCGCAGAAGAAGCGAGACTTCGTGGCCACTCGAATCAAGGGCCACCTTGCGGCACAGCTGTATGGCCGGAGCGCCGCCCGTCCAATCCTGAACAAGGCATCTCCGATCTTCCAGGAAGCCTTGTCCCTGTGGCCTTCGTCCCGCGAACTGGCCTCTTACCACTCGACGGCCACGTCCTCGCCGATGAAGCAGAATTGAGGCTGATCGGCCTCTGGGGGCAGCAGCGGACGGAAAGACGGGGCCGGAAGGTCCTGTCCTGAGCGCTTCTGCCCCCTGACTGGGGGCGTCCCGCGTCAGTTCTGAGAATCGACGAGGGCCTCCCACAGGAGTTCGGCGGGATGCCGCGCCGTGCGGTTCGTGACATCTTTGATCTGGGACCGGCACGAGAAGCCGGGAGCCGCAAGCAGTGTATCCTCTGCCGTCTGGCGCACGGCGGGGGCGAGGCGAAGCTCAGCCATCTGCTTGGATACGTCCACATGTTCGGCCTCGTAGCCGAAGGCGCCGGCCATGCCGCAGCATCCCGCGTCGACGGCCTCGACGTCATAGCCGGGAAGACGTAGCACCCGCTCCGTAGCGTCGGTCCCGTTGAGGGCCTTCTGATGGCAGTGACCGTGCAGGAAGACGCGTCCCCCACCGGTCGTCCAGGCGGCCTCGTCGAACGCGCCCGCTTCCGCCCGCTCGGCCACGTATTCGCTGAAGGTATACGCCACGTCGGACACGGCTTTGGCCTGTGGAGCGTCCGGAAGCAGGTCTAAGAACTCGTCGCGGAGCGTCAAGATTGAGCTCGGCTCCAGCCCCACGATGGGAATCTCTTGTTCGGCGTACGGGTGAAGCGCCTCGACCGTCTTCCGGGCGCGGCGCCGGGCCTGGGGCACAAGCCCTTTCGAAAGCAGTGTGCGCGCGCTCTCTACCGATGCAGGCGGTAGCTCCACCCGGTGCCCGGTGGCCCAGAGCATCTGGGTAGCGGCCTGGAGTGGGGCCGGTGTGTGGTAGGCGTTGAACGCATCCGGAAACAACACGACTCGGGGACCCGACGGTTCGGGCGGCTCGCTGCCCTCAAACCACTGGCGAAAAGTCTGCCGTGCGAACGGGGGCAGGGGGCGCTCGGCACTTACACCCAGGAGGGCCTCCCCGACCGTGCGGAGAGCAGATTGGGCACTTGCCCAGTTGACGACCGACGCCAGTGGCGTGCCGCTGATCCACCGCGCCGCGTCGGGCTGATGCGCAAACAGAAACGCGCGGAGGGGCATCGAATTTTCCTCCCAGTAGTGGTGTAGCCACTCGGTCTTGATCTTGGCCATGTCGACGTTAGACGGGCACTCGGTCTTGCAGGCCTTGCACTGGATGCACAGGTCCATCACCTCGTGCATGTCGTCGCCTGTCATGGCGTCCTCCGAGAGGTCGCCCGCGAGGGCGCTGCGCAGCGCGTTGGCCCGGCCACGGGTGGAATCCGGCTCCTCGCGGGTGGCCATGAAGCTGGGGCACATGGTGCCGGCGCGAAGCTTTCGGCAGGCCCCGTTGCCGTTGCACTTCTCAATGGCGCCCGTAAATCCCCCATCTTCTGAGAAGTCAAGCTCTGTGCGGAACGGACGAGTGTCGTAGTCCGGCCCCATCCGCAGATGCTCGGTCATTGGAGGGGCCTCGACCACCTTTCCTGGGTTGAGGATGCCTTCCGGATCGAAGAGGGACTTCGTTCGACGGCACAGCTCGTAGAGCTTTTCCCCGAGAATGGCCGGATTGGCCCACCCGCGGGCAATGCCGTCTCCGTGCTCCGACGACACGACGCCGCCGTACTTTTTCACGAGATCGAGGGACTCCTTCGCAATCTGCTCCATTTTCTCGACCTCCGTCTCATCCTTCGTGTTCACGAAGGGCCGCACGTGGAGGCACCCGGCAGAGGCATGGGCGTAATAGGCCGCGCGCGTGTCCGTCGCGTCAACGAACGTCGAGAGCTCGTCGATGTAATCCGCCAGGTTTTCGACGGGCACGGAGGCATCCTCGATGAAGGCCCACGGCTTGTAGTCGCCTTCTACGCCCATGAGCAGGCCGAGGCCCTCCTTCCGGATGGACCAGACGTTCTTGATGGCGGCTGGGTCGGTAACGCGAACGGTGGTGTACCCGCGGTCCGCCTCTGCCATTTTCCGTTCGAGGTCGTCGAGGGCCTCCGTGACCTCCTGATCCGTGTCGCCCGAATACTCGGTGATGAGTACGGACCCGGGCGTGCCTTCAAGAAAAGTGAGACGCTCCGCGTAGCCGGGCGTCTGCTGTGTCCGCTCGATAGCCACCCCGTCGAAGAGCTCCACGGCCGAGGGATCGGTCTCCAGAACAGTCGTCACGGCCCGGAGGGCGTCGTCGCGGGACTCGAAGTGGACAACGCCGAGGCCCGTCCGGGCGGGCTTTTCGACGAGGGAGCAGGTGATTTCGGTGGCCACGGCGAGGGTGCCCTCGCTGCCGCACAGGAGCTTCGCGAGATTTCGCTCGCCGTTGAGCAGGCTCTCAAGGCGGTAGCCGTTGTTGCGGCGCCAGTGACTGGGGGTGTTTTCCTCGATCGTTTCGCGCCCACCGTCGGCCAGCAAGGCCTCCAGCCCGCGATAAATGGCGCCTTCGAGCCCGTCGCGGCGCATGCGCGCCTGCCAGTCGTCGTGGCCGAGCGGCCCGAACGTCGTCTCGGTGCCGTCGGCCAGCAGAACCTCTACCTCCTGGACGTGGTGGATGAAGTTTCCGTACGCGATGGAGTGCGTTCCGGTCGAGTTGTTGGCGAGCATGCCTCCGAGGGTGGCACGGTTGGCACTGGCTGGGTCCGGCCCTACCATCAACCCATGTTCAGCGGCAGCTCGGTTCAGGTCATCGAGCGTCACACCAGGCTGCACCCGGGCCGTTTGCGCCTCCGGGTCGATGTCGAGGATACGGTTGAGGTGGTTGGTGAAGTCAATCACCAGCGCTTCGTTGACCCCCTGCCCGGCGAGGGAGGACCCGCCGCCCCGAGGAAGGATGGGAATTCCGAGGTCAGAGGCGACCTCCAGGGCCGCCTTCACGTCGCTCACCTGCTCGGGCACGAGCACCCCGATGGGCGACATGGCGTACATGCTCGCGTCTGTCGCGTAGAGCGACCGCATCATCTCGTCGGTATGCAGGACTCCAGCGATGCGAGGCGCAAGGGCCTCTTGGAGTGTGCGCTGGGGGTCGGTGGCTACTGGCATAGAGGGCACAGCCTGAATGGAACAGGACCTAGGACGGAGCGTGGGGGCTCTCTCCTGTCGAGAGCCTTGTGTGGAACGAAGCTCGGGGACGGTCCTCCAAAATCTTTTCGGATTCCAGAACGCCCCACGGTCGCTCCTGTTTGTTTCGATTCAGTTTTAACTCTTCGTGTCGGCGCGCTTCACTCCCGTGTCCCACACGGACCGATGAGGGTTTCCTGCCTCCACCCGACTGACGATCATTCGGTCCTAGAACCGGCAGGGGGGCCCTGAATGCTTGGCGGTCCCTTTTCGGGGCGGGAGCGGGGCCGTGTCGGCTCCCTACAGTTCGATCATGCGGCCCCATTCCGGACGACGCACATCCATTTCGGGATGAAAATGCTCGATGTTCCGGGCCATCCACTCCTGGGCCTCAGGGTCCCCGTGTACGAGGAGCACTGTGCTCGGCTGCATCTGCTCGACAATTTTCAGGAGGTCGCGCCGGTCGCTGTGCCCGGTAAACCGGAAGCGCTCGACGGTGCAGTAAACGGGCTGGGGACCGTGCCCCTCCGCCAGCATGACGGGCGCCCCGGGTCCCTGCTCGGCGGCCTCCTGGAGCCGTCGGGCCGGCGTGCCCTCCGCCGGGTGGCCCACGAGTAGAACAGCATCGTCTTCGTTCTCGACGATGCGGCGGGCGAGGACATTTGACAGGGTGGGCTCGAACATCATGCCGCTGCTCACCACCATGATGCCGGGCCCGGAGAGGATTTCCGACTTGGCCTCCGCCTCGTAGGGCACCCGCTCTTGCTCGACGGCGAAGACCTGCTCGCTTGGATCATTGCGGGGGGTGGTGTCGCGGGTCTCGTCGTAGAGCTCCGCGATCGCCCGCATGGATCCGGCCGTGTAAATGGGCACATCCGTCGGAATGGCCCCCTCTCGCTTCAGCTGCCCCAGAAGCACCAGCATCTCCTGCGCCCGCCCCATCACGAAGACCGGAATGAGGGCCGTGCCTCCACGGTCGAGGACCTGGGACAGGGTTTCCCGGAACCGGTCTCGCTCTTCTGGACGGCTGGTTTGCTCGGCCTCCGCGTCGGCGCCCAGGGTAGTCTCCAGCACGAGCACATCGGTCGAGTCTGGATACTGCCCGCCCGGAATGATGGTCTGGGCCTGCATGTTGGTGTCGCTCGTGTAGAAGAGCCGTCGCGCGCGGCCGTTTTCTTCGAACTGAAGCTCCACGCCCACCGACCCGAGAATGTGCCCGGCCGAGTGGAAACGAGCCGTGAGAGGCACCTCTCCTTGCGTGCCCGTGACGTCGAAATTCTCTCCGAGGTCGTGCGTGAGGTAGAGGTGACTCAAGACCTCCAGTTCTTCTTCGGTGTACAGCGGATCGTGGGTCGTTTCCCCTTTCCGCTGGCGCTTTTTTTGGAGCCGGGCCGCGGCCGGCAGCAGGAACTTGAGGAGGCGACTCGTCGCATCGGTCATGTGGGCCTTCACGTGCGGAAACTCCCGCGCAAGCACCGGGAGACTGCTCATGTGGTCGTGATGCGCGTGCGTGATGAGGGCGTGATCGACGTAGCTGTCGGCTCGGTCACGAACCAAGTCGAAGCGCGGAAGAGAGTCGGGCCCCTCACGTTGGGGATCGGTGCCGGCGTCAAGGACGAGTCCGGTGTTGGCGATGTCGAGAAAGTGACAGCTTGCGCCAATGCCGTCCGTGTCCCCGAGTGCAATAAACTTCATGGAGTGCAAAAGAAGACCACGTGTTCGAGAGTGATGGGCGTTGACCCCGCCCGACCGGTCCACGGGTGTCCCCGCTACACCCTGCGAGCAACCGGTGGTGTCGAGTTTGAGATGCACCGTCCTTCTTGCCCACGGTGGGCCCGGCTCTGCGCGGGCTGGTGGCAGAGACGAACAGCCCTGGATCGGCGCTTTCCAGGGGTCCTGTCAAATCCGCAGGCGTTGCACCTGGTGCTAGGTCAGCCCGGCCTCGGCCTTGCGGGCTTCCTTGTACTCTTCCCAGTCCGCGAGGAAGCGCTCCAGGCCCCGATCGGTCAAAGGATGATCCAGCAGGTCCAGGAGCGTCTCGAACGGCATTGTTGCCACGTCGGCCCCCACCAGGGCTGCTTGCTTCACGTGCGTGGGGTGCCGAATGGAGGCCGCAAGAACGTCGGTGTCGAAGTCGTAGTTGTCGTAGATCTGGACAATTTCCTCGACCAGTCCCATGCCGTCGGAGGAAATGTCGTCGATGCGCCCGATGAATGGGCTGATGTAATCGGCTCCGGCCTTGGCCGCCAGGACCGCCTGCGTGGGCGAAAAGCAAAGGGTGCAGTTTGTCTTGATGTCCTCCTCGTCCAGTGCCCGAAGCGCCTTGATGCCCTCTTTGATCAGGGGAATTTTGACGACCACGTTCTCGTGGACTTGGTTAAGCCGACGGGCCTCCTCCATCATGCCGTCGAAGTCGGTTGCGGTGACCTCAGCGGAGACATCCCCGTCTACGATTTCACAGATTTGGAAGACGTGCTCGTGGAAGTCGATGTTGCCTTCGTCTTTCACGAGGGACGGGTTCGTCGTCACCCCGTCGAGGATTCCCATCTCGTCTGCTTCGCGAATTTCATCCAGGTCAGCGGTGTCGACAAAAAATTGCATATCCGTTCGGGCAGGTTAGTCGTAGATCCAGGTGCGTGTGCGCCGGAGTGCCAGAGGTTAGGGCTTGCCGACATGAGAGTAGGGTGTACGGACGACTGGTAGCGGAGTTTAGCGGTGTCACAACGGAAGCGCCCCTTCCTTCGATGGCGTCGTGCCGCAGGGCCTCTCTGACATCGGCGCTCTTCTTCCTTACCTTGGAGCCAGCGATGAGCATCGCTTCGGGTCGACTCAGACTTTCGGTTTCAACGCTCCTATGTATCTCTGCCTTTTCGAAGACGACCACGTCGTGTCGTTGCGCCCGCTCGTAGAGACGCGGGCAGCGTACGACCTGCGCCTCGGCCTCCGCACCGTACTCGAAACAACGCGGGACGCATTCGAGCCGGACGGGCTGCTCCTCCACGCCCGGCCCCTGGTGACCGGCGTGACCCGCCGTGACCACGACGATGCCCTCGTGAACACGCTCCCCGAGGGGGCCGACGTGCTCTTCGTAAACGGCCGGTTCGTTGCGGAGGACAGAGATGTCCTCGGTCAACTCGAGCAGGCGTGCGAGTCGGGCAAGGGCCGCGCCTTCGTTCAGGACGATGTCTTGGTGGCGGCGTGGTGCCCCGACGCCGCCGCCCGCCTGCCCGGCGATCCCCTGTCCCAACCGGTTCTGACGGCGGATGCCTTCGCCGACCTGCCCACGACCTCGCTCGACGATGCCCTCCTCCTGCGCCGGCCCTGGCACCTGCTCGACACCCTCCGTCCGTCGCTCACCCGTGACGTAGAAGCACGTGTGGGGGAGAGGGCTTCCACCTCGCTCCGGGCGCGGCCGCACGCGGCGGTGCACGACAGCGTGACGGCTGTAAATTCCGAGCAGATCTATCTCGGCAGCGGGGCCACGATTCGTCCGGGAGCCCTCCTCAACGCCGAGGACGGTCCCATCTACGTTGGCGTCGACGCAACGATCCACGAGCGGGCGGTGGTACGGGGTCCCTGCTGCGTAGGCCCTGAGACCCAGGTGCAGATCGGCGCAGACGTGGAGGGGACAGCCACAGGCACATGGTGCAAAGTGGGCGGTGAGGTCCACGACTGCATTCTCCACTCCTTCTCGAACAAGAGCCACGCGGGCTTTCTCGGACACGCATACCTCGGATCTTGGTGCAACCTGGGCGCGGACACGAACAACTCGAACCTCAAGAACGACTACGGCGAGGTGTCGGCCTATGCGCCGGACGAGGGGCGCTTCGTGGGCACGGGCCGCCAGTTTGCGGGGCTCTTCATGGGCGACCACTCGAAGTGCGGCATCAACACCATGTTCAATACCGGCACCGTCATCGGCACGAATTGCAACCTCCTTGGGGGCGACTTTTTGCCCCGATACGTCCCTCCCTTCTCCTGGGGCGGCGCGTCCGGCTTCGCTGAGTACCGGCTCGACAAGGCCTGCGAGGTGGCCGAGCGCGTGATGGCCCGCCGTGACACCGCCTTCACGGAGGCGGGCGAGGCCCTCCTCCGGTCACTCTTCGAACGCACCCAGCCCGAGCGGGCGGCCCATCATGAATAGCTTACCTCCCATTTGGTTTATCCACTCCCCAGCGCCTACACAAGGGACCAGACGTACAGCGCCTCGGCGGCGAGCGCCGGAAGGACGTACACGACGTGGTAGCGTGGACGTCCCTCCGTGGCGGAATACACGGCAAACATTCGCCCGAAGCTGAGCAGCGGGACGAGCCCGAGCATTATGTAGAGGCCGATATGTAGAGGCCGATGTCCGAGAGCGGGTACCAGCGATCCTGAAGTCCATCGGCGGGCTCGGTGGTGGGGGTCGCGCGTCGTCATGGTTCGGTGTGCTGTGGAGCGGACGACGAGTCCTCCCGGTCGAGATGGACCACCGCCGCCTCCGTGGCCCGGCCGTCCTCAACGGTGAGGCGGAGGCACGTCTTCTCCTGGTGCAGGCCCTGCCGGCCAGCGGCCCCAGGATTCACGAACAGCATGTCGCCGAGGGCCGCCACCCGCTCCACCTGCAGGATGTGGCTGTGTCCACAGATCAGTACGTCGGGCGGATCAGCCTGCAATCTGTCGCCCATCCCCTGCTGCCACCGGCCGGGCCGCCCGGCGATGTGGGTCATCCACACGTCGAGCCCCTCCACCGTAACTCGTTGGTGCTCGGGAATGCGACGCCGGATGGACGCGTCGTCGACATTGCCCCACACGGCCGTCACCGGGGCCACTGCCTCCAGCCCATCGAGGATCGACAGGTCCCCCACGTCCCCAGCGTGTAGGATCCGATCCACCCCGGCCAGGTCATCCGGCAAATTGGGATGGAAATAGCCGTGGGTGTCCGAGACGATGCCAAGTGTCGTCACAGCTCAGGCAGGAGGAGAATACACGGGAGAACGGGGGGCTCGGCCCACTCTTCGGACACCCCCAACGCCGGGGTGGTGCACCAGGCGGTGTCGCTGAGCCCAGCCGGCAGCACGTCGGCGGGCCTGTGGAGGCGGTGCCTACAGTGTAGCCGTTTCCCCAAAGTCGAAGACCCTCGTGTCGTAGCCTTCCTCGGCGAAGGCCTCGGTAAAGGCCTCGAGATTGGTTTCGAGGGGCGGGAAGGTGTCATAGTGCAGCGGCACCACGAGCTCCGGCTCTACCATGTCGGTGGCGTGCAGGGCGCCATAGATGCCCATCGTGAACACGTTGCCGATCGGGGCCAGCATGACGTCGACATTCCACAAGTCTCCCACCCACTGCATCTCTGCGAAGGGCGCCGTGTCGCCGGTGTTGTAGAGCACGCTGTCTCCCAGCTCTAGCACAAAGCCGTTCGGGACGCCGCCGTAGCTGCCATCGGGGAAGGACGAGCTGTGCCGGGCGTGCGTCGACTCGACGTATCCCCAGTCGAACTCCACGTTGCCCCCTTCATTGAGCGGCTGAATGTCGTCGTGGTCGTAGTTCTGCTGGACGTACTGCGTGATCTCGAAGTTGCTAATGACGAGCGGATCGCTGTTTTCCAGCACCGCCTCCGTGTCCGAGAAGTGGTCGAAGTGCGCGTGCGTGAGTAGCAGGACGTCGGGATCCCTCGAGCTCGGGTCGGTGTCCGTATGTGGGTTCTCGTCGAAGAAGGGATCGAAGAGAAGCGTTGTGCCGTCGGTCTCGATTTGGAAGGTCGAGTGTCCGAAGTAGGTCAGTTCCATGATGATGGATGGTTTTTCGGAATGACGTGGGAAACTCGCGCGCTCGAACGAGCACCGACACCCGCGCTGTTTCGCGCCGCCCTGCGCCCGCGTGTCCGCAGGGTCGAGGGAGGACCGTCACGCGGCGCCGTGCCCGCTATTTCAGATGCATCATCCGGTGCGTCTGCACCCCCCGGGCCGTCTCAAGCCGTGCAAAGTAGGGGCCGCTCGGGAGGTCACTGGCGTCCAGCGTTCTTTCGTAGCGTCCGGGGTCGTGCGTGCCACTGCTCAGCGTGGCGATGCGCTTTCCGGACAGGTCCCAGACGGTAAGCGTCAGGGATTGACGCTCCTCGACCCGGTACGTGATCGTGGTCGAGGCTTTGAAGGGGTTTGGGAAGTTGCCCATCAACTTGACGGGCCTCCGGGACTGGGTTCCGAGCCCGATTTTGACCGTGCGCGTGGTACGGCTACGGGACGCGCCTGCGGAGGCCTGGCGGATGCGGTAGTAGACAATTTGTCCGGGAACGTCCTCGTCCGTATACACGAACTTCCGGGACTTAGAGCGGGACGTCACCGCGTCGGAGGGACGTAGACGGGCAACGGGCGAGAATGAGGCCCCATCCAGGGACCGCTCGACGACGAAGGTCCTGTCGCTTTCAGCCGCTACCTGCCAGCGGAGAGTTACGGTTTTCCCCTCTGTGTGGGCCCGGAGGTTTCGCAGGACCGACCGAAACGAGAGCGTAGTGGAAACGCGCCGGGCGCCCGCCGACCACTCGACCGGCGTCGTCTCTGCATCCTGGTCGAATCCCAGGTGGAGGGGTCCGTTCCCCTCTGCTCCGGACGCGGGCGCCGGACGTCCTCTCGTCCGGCGGAGAGCCGCCACCGATCGGGCCCGCGGCCAGATCAAAAGCTGGTCGAGCCGACCGGTGTAGGACGCGTCCGCCCCATTGCCCACCTGCCGGGACCGTCGCCCGCCGATTGCCAACGGGGGCGTACTGGGGGTAGAAGGCAGGGCCCGAGCCTGTGCAGAGTCCACCACCGTTCCGTCCAGCATCAGGTGGAGGCGGGACTCCGTCTCATCGTAGACAACGGCTGCGTGGTGCCAGCGATTGTCGGCAACCGGGGTCTGTGTACGTAGTGCCTGGTGCTGTCCGGACTGGCCGCAGTAAAAGCGCAGGCGTCCCCCTGGATCCACGACAAACTCCGCCGGGTAGGCCGCCGCCTCGTTGCCCGTCCACGTGGACAGAACAACCTGGTCGAGCCCGGCGGTTCGCATCCAAAACTCGATGGTGAAGGAGGTGGTGGGGCCGATTGGTGGGCGGTCCGGCCCTTGGAGGAGCAGAGGGCGGGCGGCCCCGCTCAGATCTACGGCCCGGTTTGGCCCCTCAGGACGAGCGGGCGGCTCGACCTTCACCCGACGGGTTCGGCGACTGGCGAAGAGGAAGCGTCTCTGCGTGAGGGAATCCGAAACCTCGGCTCCCGTCGCCTGCACGAATGGCGTGAGGTGCCACGCGTACATGCCCGGCTCCTCTCCCGTTCGCACGCGCAGAATGAGCTCATGGGCCCCTCGGATGGGGGACTCCGTCGTCAGGAGGATGTCCCCTCCCGGTCCAGCACGGCGCTGGACCGACACCGGTTCTGTTCCGTACCGCAGAACGCGTACGTCTTGTACCTGCCATGCAGCCGGGAGCTGAAGTCGGACTCCGGAAATTGGGGAGCTCGGGTCGAGCGTCTCGAACAGGTTGACGGTGGTTCCGGACAGCCGGGTCACGGGCGACTCGCCGAGCGTCTGAGCGCCGACTCCACGAGGGAGCACAAGGGCACTGAGGGCACAGACAATCAAAATAAGCCGACTGACACGTGCCATGGGGATCTGCGCCGCCTGGCTCGTCTTCCCCCGATCGGATGGCCGACAGTGTCGGTTGGGAGACGCCCTCGTCGCCTCTCCCCCCGAGACGGTGGGCGCTCGCAGACGAGGTCAGGGGGTTTATTTTTGGTGGGGATGACTTGTAATCGTAAAGCTGCACTCCGTAAACCACAAATGAGAAGGAATTCTGTGCACATGGCTGATATTCCCAGCGACTTGACCGACGTGGGCACTCATCATGGAAACCAGCCCCCGACCGAGACCGGCCAGACAGTCCGGTCCCCGGAGGGCCCCGATCCCAGCACGGCGGATGCCCAGCCTTCGTCGGCTCTTTTTCAGGTAGTTCGTGCTCCTTCCGAAGACCAGCTGAAAATACGGGTCCACTCGGCACGGGCCGAGCCCTCACCGCCCGACGAGGGGGAAGAGATCGGCACCTACCGGACCGAAGAGGCCCTTCGGAAGGTCCTCGCAGACGCGAACGTCGACGGGTGGGCGGCGGTGTTCGAAGATCTTGAGGCCGACCGCGTCCTCGTCGACACCGACGTGAACGCCGACCACGCCTGGATTGGGCAGGCCCGCTACTCGACAATCACCCTCTTTGCGGATGCTGAGGCCGCAACGACGTTCGCCGAGAACCACGAACGCCCCTTGTCAGATCGATGATGGGTTGTCCCTCCGCCTGAGGCGCCTGTAGCCGATCCCCACGACCGTTCTCTTCTTCCCGTATGCCCGCTGAGACCATAGACACGACGCTAGTTTCCGAACAGTCGATCACGCCGCGCGTGAAGCAGTTTCTGCTCCGCGCGGACGAGCATACCTTCGACTTCCGCCCGGGTCAGCACGTGAGCATCGCGATTGATCGGGAGGACGACCGCCGCGTATATCGCCCATACTCACCGGTGAGCCAGCCCGGCACCAACACGATTGCGCTCGCCATCAAGCGCTACCCTGACGGGACCGCCTCGACCTGGATGCACAACCGGGACGTGGGCGACACGATTACCCTCACCCTCCCGTCGGGCAACCTGCACCTCCGTGACCTCAATCGGGACGCGGTCTTCCTCGCCACAGGAACCGGCCTCACGCCGATGTTCTCGATGATGCGCCAGCACCTCGAGGAGGGGGAGGGCTCCACCACCCTTCTGTTTGGGGAGCGCACCCGAGAGGACCTGATGTTTCGGGAGACCCTCGACCTCTTTTCGGCGAGCTACGCCCGCTTCACGGTGGGGTATGTGCTCTCGGACGAGGACTGGTCAGGCCCTACCGGGTACGTGCAGGATCATCTCCCAGACGTCGTCGACGATGCAAATACGCCCCACTTTTACATCTGTGGCGTGCCGGAGATGGTGGTGGAGACGAAGGGGCTTCTCTACGACCTCGGCGCTCCCGACGAACACATCTTCACGGAGGGGTGGGAGGAGGGGTCCGTGGTGGAGTGAGCGCTGCGCGTCGGGGAGTGAGCGTTGGACACGATGCGCTGATCGTGGAGACGCGCTGGTTGTGGCGGTCGCGGATCCCAACGCTTGACGACAAACGCTCAGAATC
>NZ_JBDGQQ010000103.1:0-5256 GCF_042218895.1 Salinibacter sp.
CCAGCGTGTCCTATTTTCCTCCAGCATCGATGAGTGGAGCGCCCTCGTCGCTAGCTCCATCTTCGTTGACCTTTCAGTTCCCCGATGGCCCTCCCCCTCGACATGCGCTCGTCCGACACGGCAATGGTTGGCGCAATGCTCTGCCTGATTGTCGGACTTCTCCCCTGCGCCGCTGCCTCCGCCCAGTCCTCCCCAGCTACGAGGGATTCCTCGGCCGCGTACACCTTCCACGTCGAGAACCTCCCGCTCCCCGAAGCGCTCAACCGCTTCACGGCCGAGACCGGGATCGATCTGATCTACGCAACGAACCTCGTCTCCGGAAAAACCGCCCGGTGCCACATTGAGAAGACCTCGGCCCGAGAAGCCCTGACGTGTCTCCTCCTCGGCACCGGCGTGGTGGCCGAGCGGCGCGGCCCTGGCCGGTTTATACTCGTCCCGCGGCCCGACGACGCCCTGCACACCCTCAGCGGCTTCGTGGTGGACGCCGAAAGCGGAGAGGCGCTCGTCGGCGCCAACCTGTACGTGCCGGCACTGCGCCGAGGGACGTCCACCAACCAGCAGGGATTTTACAGCCTCACCCTGCCCGCGGACTCGGTGCAGCTCGTGGTCTCGTACCTCGGCTACGAGCGGACCGTCCTCCCGATCGCCCTCCAGTCCGACCGCCGCCGCACCATCGAGCTTTCGCGCGCCGCGGTGCAGGCGGGGAGCCTGGAGGTCACCGCCGAGCAGACGCCCCTCCAGCAGACCACCCGCACCAGCACCATCGAAATTACGGGGGACCGGGCCAAGCAGACGCCGACGCTCCTCGGGCAGACGGACGTGCTGAAGACGCTACAGTTGCTGCCGGGCGTGCAATCGGGCAACGAGGGCACCAGCGGCCTCTACGTGCGCGGCGGCACACCGGACCAGAACCAGATCCTGCTCGACGGGGCGCCCCTCTACAACGCGTCACATCTATTCGGATTCCTCTCGGTCTTCAACCCCGACATCGTACAGAACGTGCGTATCACGAAGGGCGGCTTTCCCGCTCGGTACGGGGGACACCTTTCGTCGGTCGTGGAGGTGAACACGGAAAATGGGAATCGAAAATCGTACGAGGTCGAAGGGAGTCTGGGACTCGTGGCGTCTCGCCTCACAATCCAGGGTCCTATTCAGAAGGGAACGACATCGTTTCTGCTAGCCGGCCGCCGCACGTACGCCGATCTCGCCATCCGTCCACTCGTCGACAACCTTGACGTCAGCTATCATTTTTACGACGTGAACGCCAGGCTCAACCATCGTGTATCCCCGTCGGATCGCCTCTCCCTCAGCTTCTACACTGGGAATGATCGGTATCGGGACTTCGGGTCGTCCTCAAGCAAGTTTGGATGGGGGAATGTTACGTCTACGCTTCACTGGAGCCACGTCTTCGGCGGCCAGCTGTTTGGAAGCGCGACGATGCGCTACAGCCGGTATCAGTTTGCGGTCAACGCGAAGAGCAGGACGCAGGGCGAGCGCTACCGTCTCCGCTATCGGTCCGGCATCCGCGATGTCGGCCTCAAGGTCAACCTCGATTACACCCCCTCCCCGCACCATTCTCTGCGGACCGGAATCGACCTCACGCATCATCGATTCTGGCCCGGGGCCACCCAGTATCGCTACAGTCAAGGCTCGGGAGCAGCCGTCGACACCACCCTTGCCCCATCCGATCCGGTGCGCGCCCTGAACGCGAGCGTCTATGTAGAGGACAAGATCACGTGGACCGACCGCCTCAAGACGAATGTGGGCCTCCGTGCCACCGGATTTCTCGTAGAGGGCACGAGCCACCTGTCGCTGCAGCCCCGCATCTCGGCCCGCTACCTGCTCCCCAGCGGCTGGGCACTGAAAGGCTCGTACTCGCACATGTCCCAGCCCATCCACCGGCTTACGAACACCTCAGTGGGGCTACCCACAGACCTGTGGGTCTCCTCCACCGCCGAAGTGCCCCCGGAGCGCGCCCACCAGGTGACCCTCGGCACGGCCCGCTCGTTCCGAAACCGGACCTACGAGGTTCGCCTGATCGGCTACGGAAAAATCATGCAGGGATTGCTGGAGTACGAGCAGGGCGCGGCCTTCACCCTCGCCACCGACACCAACTGGGAGGATCAGATAGAGACCGGCCGAGGATGGTCGTACGGGGCCGAAGTGCTGTTGCGCCGCACCCGCGGCCAAACGACCGGATGGCTCAGCTACACGCTCTCCTGGACGCGGCGCCAGTTCGAGGCCCTGAACGACGGGGAGCCGTTTCCCTTCCGCTACGACCGCCGCCACGACCTCACCGTCACGGCTACGCGCCAGCTCACTGGCGTCACGTCAGTCACCGCCACTTGGACCTACCGTACGGGAAAAGCAGTGACTCTACCGGACGCCCGATACCGGACCTTGGACCTTGGGGCACCCCTTCCGGTGCCGGACTATCCAAATAGATCTGTCCCCCCAATGTACTTCACTACTGTACAGTCGTACGGCTCTCGCAACGGGTATCGGATGCGGGCCTACCATCGGCTCGATCTGGGACTCAGCTTCAAGTGGGGCGACCCTGACGGCTTCCACGCCTTGAAGGTCGGCGTCTACAATGCCTACAACCGAACGAATCCCTATTTCCTCCGGACCGACAGGGATACGGGGAACGGTCTGGAGGTGCGCTCTGTCACGCTCGTTCCGGTCCTCCCCTATCTCAGCTACCGGTTCAAATTCTAAACTGGCGCTTGCGAGCCATGCTACGACGCATTTGTCGGACCTGCCCAGATGTTCTCCTCGTCCTACTGGGTGGACTGGTGGCTACGTTGTGGGGGTGCGACCTTCAGCGGACCGTCGACGTGAAGGACCCGAAGCACGAATCCGTGCTCGTTGTCAACAGCGAAGTGAAAGCGGGCAGACCCTGGCGGGTCGACGTGAGCCGATCGGTAGGGGCCTTCGAGGCGGGCAACCCGCAGGACTCGACCAGGACTGTGACCGACGCCACAGTGACGGTTCTCCACAACGGAACGACACTCGGGCAACTCCCGCTCGACTCACTCGACCAATATTCAACGAGGCAGTTCACACCGAAGCCTGGAGAGCGGTACACTGTCCATGTTCAGGCCCCCACCCTTCCCTCCGTCAGAGCCACTGATCGCGTGCCGCGGATGCCACCACTGCGTCTGGCGTCCGAGCCAGCGGAACAGGGAGTTCAGGATTACAATCGCGTTCTTCGACTCACAATTGATGACCCGTCGACGACCAACAACTACTATCACGTTGCCCTCAAGAAGCGGCAGTTCATCCGGGACAGCACCGGAATCTCCTCCTTTACGTACGAGACACAGTTCCAAACCCGCAATCCCTCGGTCCTCAACGAGATGGATGGGGACCTTGCCGAGACGAATGCCTACACGGGCAACACCGCCGTCTTTACAGATGCGTTGTTCGACGGTACGGAGCAGGTAATCGCGCTCCGTGTCCAAGATGAACTATATGGTGACACAATCCGGGTTGAGTACGTGCTTTTTGTCTCGGCCCTGAGCGAGAACGCCTATCGCTTCTCCCACACGAAGCGCCTCTACAAACGTACTCGGGACAACCCCTTCGCCGAACCGGTGGACGTGCATAGCAACGTGGAGGGCGGCTACGGCATCGTTGCGGCCCGCCATACCGACACACTAACAGTAGCGGTGACTCCCGATTAGCGGAACCGACCCGGCGCCCAACGACCCCTCTCGGTCCGCCCCCACCCATACACCAGCACACCAAAAGCTACCCAATCTCCAACATCCGCTCCACGGCCTCCAGCGCCCGGACGCGGACCTCCTCCTCGATCTCGATCTGGTACTGATTGTTCGCCAGGTTGCGGTGCGTGTCCTGCAGGGTAATCTGGTTCATGTGGGGGCACCGCTGCCAGCACATCCGCAGCAGGTTCTTGTCGGGGTTCTCGCCCATGATGTTGTCCCCCATCGAGCACTCCGTGAGCAGGAGGTAGCTCTCCGCGTCGGTCTCCTCCACGTACTCGATCATCGACGAGGTGCTGCCGGAGTGGTCGGCCTCCGCCACGACCTCCGGGCTGCACTCGGGATGGGCCAGCACCACCGTGTCGGGGTGCTCCTCACGGGCCTGCTGCACGTCCTCCACCTGAAACATCTCGTGGACCACGCAGCGCCCCTCCCACCCGATCAGGTCCGCGTCGGCCGCCTCGGCCGGAGCCCCGTCGCCGCTCGCCGGCGCGCCGTCGCCGCCCACGTCCTTCCGCTCGCGCTTCTGGGGGAAAAGCACGTCTGTGCCCGTCTCCTGCGCCACGTTCTGCGCCAGGAACTCGTCCGGGATGAAGATGACCGTGTCCGAGTCGAGCGACTCCACGACTTGTGCCGCGTTGCTGGAGGTGCAACACACGTCGCTCTCGGCCTTCACGTCGGCGTACGTGTTCACGTACGTGACGACCGGCAGGCCGGGATAGCGCTCGCGCAGGCGCCGCACGTCCTCCGCCGTGATGCTCTCGGCGAGGGAGCAGCCCGCCTCCTCCGCGGGCAGGAGCACGGTCTTGTTGGGGTTTACGATCTTGGCCGTCTCCGCCATGAAGCGGACGCCACAGAACACAATCGTGTCGGCCTCCGCCTCCGCGGCGCGGCGGCTCAGCTCCAGCGAGGAGCCGGTGAAGTCGGGGATCGTGTGGAAGAGGGCCGGCTCCATGTAGTTGTGGCCCAGGATGACCGCGTTTTGCTCCTGCTTGAGCTCGTTAATTTCGGCGGCAAGTTCGGCCTTGTGCCGGAGCTCACGGTCGCTGGGCACGTCTTCGAGGCGCTCCTCGAGCACGTCGCAAAGCGGATCGGGGTCGGTAAGAGTCGCGGCGTCGTTTCTCATGACAGATCGAAGCGTTCGTCGATGAAGGAGTCGGGATACAACGTCGTTCTGAAAAGCCGAGCTTTCGTTAGGCGGCGCGAATGCTCACGTCGAACGCCTCGGCCGAATGGGTGAGGGCACCCACCGAAATGGCGTCGACGCCCGTCTCGGCGACGGCCTGGACCGTGTCGAGCGTCACCCCGCCCGAGGCCTCGAGCGGCACGCGCCCGTCGGTCCGCTCTACGGCCCGGCGCAGCGCATCGAGGTCCATGTTGTCGAGTAGGATGTAGTCGGGCGAAAGGGCCAGTGCTTCATCCAGTTCGTCGAGCGTCGTGACCTCCACCTCGATCGGGTACGCGTCGCCGTGTGTCTCGCGGGCCCGTTGCACAGCGTTCGTGATGCCGCCGGCGCCATCGATGTGGTTGT
>NZ_JBDGQQ010000104.1:0-10337 GCF_042218895.1 Salinibacter sp.
ACGCCCAACCGCGGCATTGTCGCCGTCGCCACGCAGACGGTGGAACAGAGCCTGGACCTCGACGCTGACCTCATGATCACCGACCTGTGTCCGATGGACGTGCTTTTGCAGCGCATCGGGCGCCTCCAGCGGCACAGTCGGGACCGCCCAGAGGGCTACGAGACCGCGCAGTGTGTCGTCCTCACGCCGGAGGAGCGCGACCTTGCGTCGCACATTTCGGGCGACGGTCAGGCGTTCGGGCCGCACGGGCTGGGCACGGTCTACGGCGACCTGCGCGCGATCGAGGCGACGTGGGAGGTGCTGGCGAACGACGACCTTGCGCCGTGGCGGATTCCCGAGGACAACCGCCTCCTTGTGGAGCGCGCTACACACCCGGATCGCCTTCAGGCCATCGTGCAGGACGGCGCAGAGTCGTGGCGGCAGCACGAACAGTGGGTCCTCGGCTCCCGCCAGGCCGACCGCCAGGCCGCCGGATACGTCACCATCGACCGCGATCAGCCATTCGGCCTCGAGCCGTTTCCCGACAACCTGGAGACGGCGAAGACGCGGCTGGGTCAGGAGGACTACCGGATTCTGCTCCCGGAGGCCGTGGAGAGTCCCTTCGGCGATGCCATCGAGGAGCTGTCCGTGAGCGAGTGGCAACTGGACGAGCCGCCGGAGACGGAGGAAGCGACAGACGTGACGAGCAGAGATGGGGGCTTCGCGTTCCAGTTCAGCGGTCAACCATTCCGGTATGATCGTTTCGGATTGACACCGGAAGCGACATCGTGACCTCAGTTTCCCATCGTTCATCTGGCATGACAGATCGGACTCGATGCGCATTCTCTACCGCGAACATGCCGACGACCGCCGTGATGAGGAGGACGTCACGTACGAGGAGGTCCGGCAGGTGCTGCAAGACGGGCTCGTGTTGCGTCGCTACCCGGAAGACGAGCCGTACGAGAGTCGCCTCGTGCTGGGATGGGTGGAGGGACCGGCCCGCTCGGGGACCTACGATCGTGGCCGGCCCATACACGTGGTAGCAGCCGACACGCCTTCGGGCATCACTTGGATCATCACTGTCTACGAACCAGATCCCACGCTGTGGGAGGACGCATTCCGATGGAAGAAGACATGGACCGATACGACGAATACGTGGCGCAGTTGAAGGACGTGGAGGGCAGCTCCTGCATTGTGTGTCCGGAGGGCCAACTTCAAGTGTCCACCTTCACGAAAACGATGGAGCGGAATGGAACGACGCTCGTCGTGAAGAAGGTGCCCGCACTTGTTTGCGACACGTGCGGCGACGTCACCTATACGGAGGCCATCGGACGACGACTCGACGAGATGTACGAGGCGGCGAAGAAGGCAGGCGTCGATACGGCGGTCCGATCCTTCAAGGAGAAGGCGGCAGCGTGAGTGCAGACCCTCCCCAGGTTCAATGTCGCAGACCAATCATCGCACATCGCGTCTCACGCGGCAGATGCTCGAAGACGAGTTGGACCGCGCCCGCATCCACCGGGTGAACGTGACGGAAGATATGCTCACACTTTACCTGGAGGACGGCCGCGTCCTGGGCATGCCCACGGTGTGGTCGCCCCGCCTCTCACAGGCCAGTGAGGCCGAGCGCCAGAACTACGAAATCATCGGCCACGGGGCGGGACTGCACTGGCCCGATCTGGACGAGTACGTGAGCGTGCGGTCGATTCTGCTTGGGCGTCGCTCCGCCGAGCACACGTCTGAATCTGAGGGTGGCGACCACTGACCCGCATGTTCTGCTCGCATCCGGACACGAGATGTCCGCCCGGGTACAGCGGCATTGTATCTTGACGTGCCCCGCTGCAGCACATCGCCACGATTGCCTCCGCGCATTGCCTTTCGGACCGCGATTCTCCTCTCCATGACACACTCGTTTCTCAACGATCCGCTCTTTCGGGTCCGTCTGCCGGACGAGACCGTGCGGGACCACTCCCTCCCCCAGATCCTGCACCGGCTGACACAGGACAACATCCTCAGCTTCGAAGCGCTGCAGTCCCACCAGCAGCAGGCGTGGCACAGCTTCCTCGTGCAACTCGCTGCGATGGCGGTCTCCCGGCAGGCCAACGGTACGATGCCCTCGGACGTGTCTGGATGGCGAGACGCACTGGTCGGGCTGGCCGACGGAGAAGCTGCGGCGTGGCACTTGGTCGTCCCGAACGTGTCGCGGCCCGCGTTTCTGCAGTCGCCCGTGCCGGAGGGGTCGCTCGACGACGCCGGGTACAAGGCCGACGTGCCCACGCCCGACCAGCTCGACGTGCTCATCACGTCCAAGAGCCACGACGTGAAGGCGCGTCGCATCCGACACCCGCGGCCTGAGCACTGGATCTACGCGCTCGTGACGCTGCAGACGATGGAGGGCTTTCTGGGCCGGGGCAACTACGGCATCGTGCGGATGAACGGGGGTTTTGGCAACCGCCCCCTGGTCGGCCTTGCTACCGATCTGTCGTGGGGCGAGCGCTTCCGGTGCGACGTGGACGTGCTGCGCTCGGAGCGTGAGGCGCTGACCGATCGCTATACGCTGGACGGCCCCGCGCTGCTGTGGACCAAGCCGTGGGACGGAGCGAAAGAGAGCGCCATTCCGCTGAGCGACTGCGATCCGTACTTCCTCGAAATCTGTCGCCGCATCCGGTTTCGGCAGGAAAACGGTGATCTCGTGTGCTGGCGGGCCAACACGAAGGGGCAGCGCGTCGACGCGCCCGATTCGCTCAACGGCGACACTGGCGACCCCTGGACCCCCATTGAAAAGAGCGGCGGGAAGGCGTTGACGTTGCCGGGTGAGGGATTCACCTACGACCGCCTGCAGGACATCGTCTTCGAGGGGGAGTACGCCCGCCCCCCAGCCCTCCAGTTTCGCGATTCGGACGAGGGACACGTCTACCTCGTGGCCCAGGCGCTGGTGCGGGGACAGGGGAAGACCGAAGGCCTCCACCACCGCATCGTCCCCGTTCCGGCCTCGACGTCCAGCTGGCTCCGCGAGAAGTCTCGCCGCGAGCAGCTGGCCCAGCGCGCCCGGGACCGCGTCGAGCTGGTCCAAGACGTGGAGCGCTCGGTGCTGTACCCCGCCATCGGCACGCTGCTGGGCGGGGGCGACACCGACGCGATCGAGTTCGACGACGTGGGCCCCTGGCTCGACGCCTTCGACCGCGCTGTGGACGCGCGCTTCTTTGAGTCGCTCTGGGCGTCGGCCGGGATGAGCGACACCGAGGCCCTGGAGCAGTGGCAGTCGCTGCTCTGGGAGGAGGCCCAACTCCAGTTCGAGGACGCCGAGGATCACACCCCCGCCTCATCCACCCGCTACTGGCGGGCCCGGAGTAGCGCCCGCTCCATCTTCCACGGCGCTGCCCGCAACACCCTTCCGCACGCCTTTTCAAAACACGACCCGTCTCCTCATGCCGCAACCGCCTGACCCCGAGACCTCCGATTCCGAAGCGCCGGCGACGAACGAGGGCATTCCTCCTTGGGAAGCCGTCGGCCGTGCCAGCGGCATGCTCGATCCCGAAAACGAGCAGGGCCTGTCAAATGCCGATCAGGCAGCTCTCCGCCGCATCGATCCGGACACGCCGGTCACTCCCACGCTCTGGAAGGTGCTCTTCGACCTCGATCAGGACGAGGCCCCCGACGACTTTGACCAGACGACGTGGGAGCAGCGCTGGGCCACGCTCCTGATGGGCATGGCGCACTGCGCGGGCCTCCACGACTACGACGTGCCCCTCGGCCAGGCGCTCGCCGAGGCCGGATGGTCGGAGACCCGCTTCGTGCGACTTCTGGAGGCCGACGACGAGACGCTGCCCGTCCTCCTCCGCCGCATGGCCCAGTACCTCGCCAGCAAACAGCAGCCGGCCAACTGGGACGACGTGCGTCAGCTGCTCTTCGTGCAGTCCGGCGAGGCGGCCGAGGATGTACGCCTCCGCATCGCCCGACCCTACTACCGCACCCTCCACGCTCAGGAGCAAGACGACTAACTGCTCCGACGATCTCACTTACGCAATACGCTCTACGCAATACGCAACACATCCATGTTCATCCAACTCCACGCCCTCACCTCCTATCCGAGCACGCTGCTGAACAGGGACGACGCCGGTTTTGCCAAGCAACTCCCCTTCGGCGGGGCCACACGGACCCGCGTCTCGTCGCAGTGCCTCAAGTACCACTGGAGAAACTTCGATGGCGAGCACGCCCTCTACGACATGGACGTGCCGCGGTCGCTCCGCTCACGGGAGACCTTCTGGCGCCGCCTCGTCCAGCCGCTCATCGACGACGGGCATCCAGCGCCGCTCGTGCGGGCCGCCACCTTCGCCCTCAAAGAGCGGCTTCTGTCCGACGACAAGGCCGGAAAGCGGGACCTCAAAACGCTCATCCACCCCGGCGAGGACGACGAGCCGAGAGAGATGATCGACACCAATCAGGTCACCATCTTCGGCGTGCCGGAGATGCGCTACTTGCGCGAGCTGGCCGCCGAGAAGATTGAAGCAGCGCGGGACGACTTTCCAGTCTTCTGGAACGAGAACGGGGAGCCGGACAGCGATACGGTTCGCGACGCGGCGGACGCGATGCGCGACTTTTCGAAGCGGGAGCTCAAAAAGAACCTTAAGGGCCTGAAGCTCGCCAGCGGGCTCGACGCCGCCATGTTCGGCCGAATGGCCACCAGCGACGTGCTGGCCCGCGGCGACGCAGCGGTGCATGTAGCGCATGCCTTCACCACGCACGCCCAGGAGAGTGAGAGTGACTACTTCTCGGCCGTCGATGAGCTGCGGCGCGACGAACCGGAGGAGAGCGGCGAGCTGGGCGCCGGGCACATCAACACACAGGAGCTCACGAGCGGCCTCTTCTACAGCTACGTCGTCGTGGACGTGCCGCTGCTCGTCTCCAATCTCTCCGGTGTGGACCAGGACGACTGGACCGACGGCAACACCGACCTCGCCGCCGAAGTGATGCGCCGGTTCACGCACCTGATGGCCACGGTCTCCCCGGGGGCCAAGCTCGGCTCCACCGCGCCTTACTCCTACGCGCAGTGCCTCTTCGCCGAGGCCGGGACCGCCCAGCCACGCACGCTGGCCAACGCGTTTCAGTCACCCGCTCCGACCCAGAACGTGCTGGAAAACAGCTACGAAAAGCTGGGGCAATACGTCGACGAGATCGACCAGATGTACGGGGTGCAAACCGACCGCCGACTCGCGGCCATGGGGCCGACGGACGGTCTCACGGATCGCTTAAAGGTGGCCGACACGACCACGGTGCCCGACATTGCCGACTGGACCGCGAACCAAATCCAGCGAGGCCAATGATGGACGTTCTGATTCTTCGGTTCGACGCGCCGCTGATGAGCTTCGGGGCCCCCATCGTGGACCAGAAGGGCGAGATCCAGCCCTATCCGGCCTTGTCGATGATGACGGGGCTGCTGGGCAACGCGCTGGGGTTCGACCACAGCGAGTTTGGTCGCCTGGAACGCCTGCAAGAGCGGCTCCGCTACGCCTCGCGCCAGGACCGCCGCGGCCGGCAGATCCAGGACTACCAGACGGTGGACTTGTCCAAACCTTACATGGACGATGACCGCGCCTGGACGACCTACGGCCATCTCGAATCGCGCGCCGGGGGCTCCGCCAGCGATGGCACGCACATCCGCTACCGCGACTACTGGGCCGATGCTGTCCACACCGTCGCGGTCACGCTGGAATCGCCAGACGAGTCGCCGAGGCTCGACGATCTGGAAGCCGCTGTGCAGCATCCCGCACGGCCCCTCTTCCTCGGCCGCAAGCCGTGTCTCCCCGCCGAGTCCCTGTTTGTGGAGCGGACCCAGGTCGACACGCTTCCCGACGCCCTTGTTCGCGCGCCCCTTCACAACCGGGCGGACGACGGTCCCACGTTTTCCGCCTGGTGGCCGACCCATCCGGACGCGGACGGTCCGTCCGACGAGGGGCCGCTGGACGAAGACATGCGCGAGCCCGTCACCGACCGGCGCGACTGGCGAAACCAGATCCACGTCGGCGAACGGTGGATCGTGAACGGCACCGTGCGCCCGCAGACGTAACCTCTTCTCACTCCTGCATTTCTCCCCATGTCCGATTCGGACTTCCACATGGTGCAGCTCGGCCTCGACGCCAAGGGCCTGACCACGCTTGGCAAGATGCTGCACCTGCCCCTTGCCCAAACCGACACCGGCTACCTGGTCCACTGCGCGTTGAAGGAGCTCTTTCAAAACGACGCCCCCCAGCCGTACTCGGTCGAAGATGAACTGCAGAACGGCCGCCAGGTCCGAGTGCTCGGCTACACCGCAGCGGACGCCGGTGCGCTCCAGTCCCGCGCCCAGCTCGACGCCAGCCCCACGGTCTACGAGATTTGCGACTGGGACCGACTGGCTGCCAAGCCCATGCCGGACACCTTCCCACAGGGCATGGAACTCCAGTTCGAGCTCCGCGCCTGCCCCGTCGTCCGCAAGGCATCGGCGGGCGAAGGGGTGAACCAGCACGGGGAGACGCGCCGCTGGGAGGAAGGGGACGAGCTCGACGCGTTTCTGGCGGAGGCCTGGACGCGGCCCGAAGAGGAGGACCTTAGCCGCGAACAGGTGTACCGCGACTGGCTGGATCGGCAGTTTGAGATTCGGGGTGGGGCCGAGCTGCAATCGGCCGGCATGACCCGCTTCTCCATCGAGCGCATGACGCGCCGCACCGGCCCGGACCGCACCGCCGACACCATCAAGCGCCCCGACGTCACGCTCACCGGCACGCTCCGGGTCACCGACAGTAGCGCGTTCCTCGACCTCCTCCGCTCCGGGATCGGGCGGCACAAGAGCTTCGGGTACGGGATGCTGAAGGTGCGCCGGGCATAACCTGTGGGGAGGGGTGGACGTATGAATGGATGGTAAACCGAAGAACGAACGATGTTGCCTTGCCCCAAGCCGTACGACGATATTGCCTTCACCGGAGATGCGCGGCGCGCCCTGATCGACCGAGAGATCTCTGTTGCGGAGGTGACGCAGGCCCTACAGGAGGGAATGGTCCTCCGCGTTTATCCGGAGACGACACCTACGGCCCGGCTCCTCCTCACCTGGACGGATCGGGAGGCGCTCTTTGGGACCTACGACCGGGGACGACCTGTTCATGTAGTGGCGTCCAATGATGACGACGCCCAACGCACGACCGTCATCACAGCCTACGAGCCCGATCCTACTCAATGGACGGACCAATTCCGATGGAAACAAACGTGGACCAGCGAGACGAACACGTGGAGACAAGCCTAACACCGGGACAGTCCTGTCACCAATGCCCAGAGGGCACGTACGAGACGGGCACTGTTACGGAAACCCTTGAACGAGACGACACCATCGTGGTCGTGAAAGGGGTGCCGGCCCTCGTCTGTGACGTGTGCGGCAATTCCCTGCTCGCAGCCGAGGAGGTCGATCGATTGCAGAAAATTCTTGAACGGGCCGAAGCGGAAGGGGTCGAGCTTGAGAGTCGACGATACCAGCCGGTTCGAGAATCGATCGAGAGCACGTCCTGACGGTACGCCGTCGTTGGTTTTTCTTGCTACAGCCAAGGCTCACCCCATGGTGAGTTCCGCCTCCACCTCGGAGGGAATGCAGTGCATGCACTGCCCGACGGGCACGTACGAAGAGGGAACGACCACAATGACCCTCGAACGGGGGGACACGACGCTCGTGGTGAAGCACGTCCCGGCCTATGTCTGTTCACACTGTGGGGACGCGATTCTGCCCGAGCACGTGTCGAGGGGGCTCGACGACGCGATGGACGCAGCCGAGGCAGCAGGAGGCACCACTGTGCGGGATTATGATCCCGAGAAAATAGCGGTGTAAGGGCGGCCTAGTCCCTTGTAGAGCGGCAATCTTTCCTCTCACCGGTCCGGTCTCCTGCGCGATACGACGCGCTCGTGACTCCTCTTTCGGGACCCTCTTCCGAAGCGGAGGCAGCCAGGCCCCAAAGGGACCTCTCCCGCTCCGCACGTGCGTCGCTACTCCAAATTCGAACGCCCCCACTCGCAACTCGCCATTGACTGATGCCGCTGAAAGGTCGCCTCGGCCTCGAAACCGCCCGCGTGCCCCACACCGACCGCCACGGGCTCATGTGGCTGGAACGGGGACGCCTCGCCGTGGAGGACGGCAACCTGGTCTTTACCACCGCCGGCTTCGACGACCTGGAGGCCGGCGCCTACGACATCCCGTACCAGCAGGTCTCCAACATCCTGCTCGGCCCCGGCGGCGTAGTGAGCCACGACGCCCTCCGCATCCTCGCCCGCCGCGACACGGGCCTGCTCGCCGTGGGCTCGAAAGGGGTGCGTCTCTATGCGACGAGCATGCCCTTCGGCCCCGACAGTGCGGACCGTGCTCGGCGCCACGCTGAGCTGTGGGCCGACGAGGAGACGCGCGTCGACGTGGCCCGCGAGATGTACCGGATTCGTCTCGGGGGCGAGCTCCCGCCGCACCAGCGCGACCTCGACTCGCTCCGCGGCATCGAGGGACGGCGCGTCAAAAAGGTTTATCAGAACCTGGCCGACCAGCATGGGGTGGAGTGGAACGGGCGTCGCTACGACCGCAACGATCCGGACGCGAACGATACCGTCAACCACGCCATTAACCACGCCGTGACGGCGGTCTACGCCGCGTCCCGCATTGCGGTGGCTGTCACCGGCACCGTGCCCGAGCTTGGCTTCATCCACGAGTCGTCGGGCCACGCCTTCGCGCTGGACGTGGCGGACCTGTTCCGCAGCTCCACGGCCCTGCCCATCGCGTTCCGTGCCACCAAAAAAGTAGAGCGTCAGCCGGGCCGCGACATTGAGCCGATCACCCGCAAGATGGCCGGGGCCACGCTCCGCGACGAAGACGTCATCCCGGACATGATCGACCGCATCAAAGACCTGCTGGAGCGAGATGCGTGAAGCCGTGATCCGTGATGTGTTCTGGAACCCCCTCCTTCACGCCTCACACATCACGTTTCACGCATCACTCGCCACGCAATACGCACTACGCAACACGCAATACCCCTCCCATGACGATCGCGGTGACGCGCAACACCCCCGGCCGGTTCGACGGCTTCCTCGCCTCGTGCATGCAGGAGATCGCGCCCGGCGTATACGTGGCGCCGACGATGAAAAAGGCTGTGCGCGAACGGGTGTGGCGCGTGATGATGGACTGGAACGAGCTGCTGCCCGACGATGCGGGCGTGGTCCTCTTCTGGCGCAACCCCGATGCGCCCTCACAACTGAGCATCCGTCTCCTCGGCTGGCCGAAGAAGGAGTTCGTGGAGCACGAGGGCCTGTGGCTCACGCATCGCGAGCTCACGGAGGCGCACGACGTGGAGGAACTCCTGGAGCAGGTCGAGGTGGAGGAGCCGTCCATCGACGAGGAGGACCCGACACTTCTTGACCTGGAGCAGCTGGAAACGGAGACGTGAGAGGGAAGGGGGTGCCGACTGCAGTTACGTCTCCATTGCGTCGGACTCGGATTCCGGTAGATCGCCGAGAATGTCGCGCACCGGAAGGTCGCCGATCGATGTCGGGCGCTCCGGGGCCACCGTGTCGTCGAGGCCGGGGAGGTGTCGGGTCCGGTAGACGTCGTCGTCCGGCGCGCGATGCACTTCAATTTGCTCCGCTTCCAGGTCGAGAATCCACACCTCCGGAATCCCGGCGCGGGCGTAGAGGGGCCGCTTCACGTCGCGGTCGTACGCCAGGGTGGTGTCGGACACCTCGATCAGCAAGAGCACGTTGTCGGGCCGCGGGGCGCCCTCGAGATTCGTCGAGAGCACTACGTCGGGCTCCGGCTCGTTGTGTGCGTCGATCCGCACGGGATTTTGGACACTGACGACTACGTCGTCGATGTTGTGTTCAACGAGGCACCTGCTGAAGAGCGTATTCAGGCGATTGATGCAAACGATATGCGGGTCGTTGATTGGGGACATGACGACGAGCTGGCCGTCAATGAGTTCGAGCGGGTCGTCCTCGTGCAAAATGCCGGCCTCCAGCATGGCCTGCACCTCATCGGACGTGAAGCGTCGAGGACGAACCTCGGGGGCCGGGGGAGAGGCGAGTTCAGTCATGGCGGCGGGGCCCTGCGAGACGCAGTTCAACGTGGGACTTGATGCAACGAGGAGCAGCGGTGGTCGGTTCGCTGGGACGCGCCGTGATCGGAAACGCACACCGCCCGTCTGGAAGGGTTGCAATTGGGAGAACGCGTCCTCAATTTTGACTACTGCGATCCACCCTGCGACAGACTGTCGCTCTTCCGGAGCGATACACGGAACGATGGGCCTGTAGCGCCCGGTTCCTGACAAACTGTAGCAGGGGTAGCCCCGCATCCGCGGGGATAGACC
>NZ_JBDGQQ010000105.1:0-3971 GCF_042218895.1 Salinibacter sp.
AATGGTGAGGGCCTCGTCCGGCCCGTGCTGCACCACGAGTTGGGCCGAGCCCGCTCTCGTAGGGACAAAGAGGCGATACATCCATGCCCGCTCCCGGAGCGGACCGCAGTTGGCCCTTGTGAGGGCAACGGTCCCAGACGACAACTCGCCAGCGGCACCCTGCTCCCACATGGCCTAACCTGGCCGTTGAGACAAAAGAGACAGGCTGGGACGTATTCCTGGATGCGGGAGCCGAGACCCAGTCGAGCCAATCAGACTGGTGCCAGCCCTACTCCGAAACCCCTGTCAGCGTCCACTCCGACCCCTCCCGTTTTTCATCCCCACGCCGGAGCCCCTCTCTGAGGTGCTGGATCGTCATGGTCCGCGTCCCGGCTGCGACGAGCTCTTCCGCGGTCCAATCCCGACGGACGACCGGCCGGACCGAAACGGTGCGAGTCCCAGAAGCCACCGGCGGGGTGGACATTCCGTACGCCTCAACTTCCTCGATCTGAATCGTGCACTGGCCGGAGTTCTCTTCGAAGCTGCACGAGCGAAAGGTCCCCCGGAGCCGCGCTGTATGGGGAGGAGGTTGGTTGGTTCTCGCACCGGTTCTCGCAGCGCTGTCTTCTTCGGCACTGTCCGTTGCGACGGCCGTGGTGTCGGGGTCCTGCGGGCTGTTTGCCCCCGTTCGAGGTCTGCTACAGGTCCCGGCAAGGACCACGAGACTGAGCGCAACGAGACTCCACGTCGAAAAACCGGCCATGTTGGCTGCCTACAGTGATTGAAAACGGTGTGGCCCGACGACCCCTACCGGGCAAGCACCACCCGTCGGGTCGCCTCAAAGGAGTCCCCCTGTACCTTCACAAAGTATACCCCGCTGGACAGTCCGTTCGCCTCTACCGACAGATCCACGGGTTCGTTGGCCGAGAGGGTCCGGTCAAGAAGGGTAGCGACCCGCTGGCCGAGCGTGTTGTACACCGCCGCGCGAACCTGCTGGGACCTCTGGACCGTCAGGCGCATCGTCGTGGCGGACCGGAAGGGGTTCGGGGCAGCCTCGGTCAGTTCAAACGCCCCCGAGGGCAAAACCGTCACGGTCCGCGATTCGAGCTGGCTTGTGGTCCCGTCGGTGTTGACCTGCTTCAGGCGAAAGGTGTGAGAACCCGGCGGCAGATCCGGAACGCGGTAGC
The DNA here is from genome assembly GCF_042218895.1 of Salinibacter sp. NCBI lineage: Bacteria > Pseudomonadati > Rhodothermota > Rhodothermia > Rhodothermales > Salinibacteraceae > Salinibacter > Salinibacter sp. The sequence continues at coordinate 1,167 of NZ_JBDGQQ010000105.1, forward strand.
GGTACGTGTTCGCCTGGCTCGTCGTGCCGTTGCCCTTTACAAAGTCCAGCGTCTCGAACTCGCCTCCCCGGTAGCGGTGCTGGACCCGGAAGCCTGAATTGTTCGTCTCACTGGCGGTCCTCCAGCTGAGGGTCACCCCGCCCTCCGCAACCGTCGCGTCGAACCGGGCCAATTCCACGGGAACGACAACCGAGCTGCTGAACACTCCGTTGCCGTGCGTCCCGGCCAGAACGAGCCCGTCTTTGTTTCGGGCCTCAACGTCCGACACCACGACGTTCCCGATGCTGTTTGGGCCCTCCTGGGTCCACGTTGCATCGCCCCCGAGGGCAGTTGTCGAGAAGAGCCCAACACTCGTCCCAGCGTAGTACGTCGTCTGGCCGAGAGCGGGCTGAGGGAGGATGTCGACGGATCGGACTGAAGGCCCCGTCGACCCCCCAAGATTCCCCTCCACGTCGGTCCACGACTGTCCCCCGTCCTTCGAGTAGAAAAGACTCGTCACCCGGTAGTTGGAGATCGCCACGAGAACCCTATCGCTGTCCCGTGGATCGACGGCGATATCGCTGACGAACCCTCCCTTCGGAAAGGTTGTCGCCTCCGCTGAAGGCAGCTCGGTCCTCGTGAAGTCAGACTGGGACACCGAGTCCGCACCGGTCACTCGGAAGAGACGGGCCGGCTCCGCAGTTTCGTCTCCGTCCGAGTCCTGGGCCCCATAGTAGAGCACGTGCGCGTCGTTGGCCTTCGAAGCCTCAAGGGCCGTGATGCTGTATCCGTTCGGCGCGGCCAGGTAGAGCTCGGTCCACGATGAACTGGGGTCGTCGCCCTCCAAATTCGTGTTCCGCCACAAGGACGTTTCCCCAGGGTAGTACATGATCGTAGGATCGGCCGGATCGAGCTCAAACGGGTGGATGAAAAGCTGCCCGGAAGCTTCTCTCGGGAAGGTAGACCGGGCCTTTTGCCGCGTGCCGTCCGGTCCATAGATGGACTGGTACACTCTGCCCCCCTGCGACGACGCGTAGCGGATCGTGCCCTCCTTGGACGACCGATTTACGATCTCACAGTATCCCCCATCCGCACCGGCTTCATTCTTCCAGTCGTTCGACAAACTTCTGGACTGTGTGTACCACGTCCCGTTGTCTTGCATGCCCCCCATAATCGTTGGATCACTGGGGTCCGCGTTGGCGCAAACATCGTAGAATTGGGTCGTGACGTAGCCTTCGTTCAGACTGTTGTACTTGACCCCACCATCGCCGGATGCCATGTTATTCAGGGTCTCGTGCACGCCGCCGTCGCTCCCTGTGAGCATCCGGTCGGGGTTCGTCGGATGAAAAGCGATGGTGTGCTGATCGGGATGCTGGGGATCACTGTCAGGCGGATTGTAAAAGCTGCCGCCGGACTGCCCATCGTACGGATACCCGCCAATCTGGGTCGCTGAGCCGCCGCCCGAGTCTGACACGTCGAGCCGCCACAGGTTGACATCCCCCACGAACACCTTTGACGAGTCGCTAGGGTGAACCGCAATCAGCAGGTCATAGCCGCCCTGCGAGTTGAAGGTGCTCGGGAGGGCCTCGTTGTAGTTCGTCCACTGGTTTCCCTCACTGGCGTCGGCATCGTATTTCCAGAGCACGTGCCCGCTGGTGCCAAAACCTGGAGCCTGTGCCAGGAACCACACCTCGCTTTCGTCGGAGGGATTCGCGCTGAGGACGGTTCGAAAGTACGTGTCCTGTCCGGAGGGCCACCCCGAGGGCGTAATTTCGGTCCAGTTTACCCCGTCGGTCGACCGGTAAAGCCCCCGCTTCTCTCCACTACTGCCCATCGTCGCGTACACGACGCCACTGGAGGTCACCGTCCCGTCTGTCCAGTTGGTCTGATCTCCCGAGGAGGGGAGCCCATCGAGGACTGTTGTCCAGGTGGCCCCGCCATCCGTACTCCGCTGGATGCCCCCGTACGTTGCCGCGTACACCTCGTCCTGAGAGGAATTAGAAGGATCCACGCGTACGCGGTGGACGATGTCGAAGGCGCTATCGAAGGCGCTTTCCCTACTCTCTGTGCTGGGCAGCTGCGTCCAGCTCCGCCCGCCGTCGGTCGACTTGTAGATGCCATCTCCTTTGTAGAAGGCGTCTCCACCGCTTGCCGAGTTGCCTCGAAGTTCGCCCGTGCCGGCGTACCACACGTTTCGCTTCCCGCTCCGCGGATCCTGCACCACCGTCGTCACGCTCGGGCGCTGATTCTCCTCGAAGACACGCGTCCAAGTGTTCCCCCCATCGGTGGTGCGCCACATGCCGCCGGATACCCCCGCTGCGAGAATGGTGTTGCCGCTCTCGTCGGTCATGTCGTAGGCGACGGCCCGGGAGCGGCCCCCTATGTTGCCGGGACCGCGTGAAATCCATGAACTGGAGGACTTCTGCTGGAGGGCCTCCGGCAGGCGCTTCGCGAAGGTGAGCTCCTTGGAACGGATGTCGGGCGGGATGCGCCCAGTCTCAGGATTGTGCAGGCGCTTCCAGCGGTAGCGCACCCGAGCGAAGGGGTCCTCCTTGGTTCCGAGGCCGGCCTTGGCCTCAAACCCCTGCCAGGGAGCCTGAGTGCGTGCTTCCAGCTCGGAGCCAGCCGTCGACCCGGCATCAGCCGGCGCGCGGGAGACCGATGCTTGGTGCCAAATTCCCCAAATGGCGGCCCCGGAGAGGAGAACAGCGGCGACGAAAACGTATCGGGAAGTATTCATCATAGCGGATCAAAATGCGAATCAGACGAAACGGGGACACGGAAAAGTCCACTGAAGCCTTCATTCGGAACAAAGGGCAGATCGCC
>NZ_JBDGQQ010000106.1:0-4010 GCF_042218895.1 Salinibacter sp.
CCGCTCTCGGCCGACGACTATCCGGTCTGGCGGGCCGAGATCGACGTGCCGGCCGGGACGTATTTTGAGTGTCGGTGGATCAAAAAGCGAGACGGGCGGGTCGTCGAGTGGTCCCCTCACAGCTACGCCGCGACGGCAGGGGACGGCGTCCTCGGGCGCCTGGAGACGCCCGGCTGACACATCCACAGGGCCGATCGGGAACGGCCGCTACAGCATAATCACCCCCACGGCCAGCCCAATGCCCACGGCGTCGGCCACAAGGTCCTTTCCGCTCGCCGTTTCAGTGGGGCGAGAGGCATCGTACAGCTCCTTCGCGATCCCGACGGCGGCGCCGGAGGCGATGGAGGCCGGCAGGGCATCGGGCTCCGACCAGTCGGCCTTGCTGACGAGCACGTACTGGGTGGACAGCGTCCAGAGCCCACTAAACACCACGTGCTTCGCCTTGTCGCGGGCCAGCCATCGATCCTGCGCCGCTCGCAGGGGCTTGTCTCCGGGGCGGCACGAGGGGAACAAGAGGGCGAGGCGAAGCCCCGAAAGAGTGGTGGGGAGAGCGTTCGTCTCCACGTCCGGGCAGTCTGTGGACGAGAGAAAAGCCCCTCGACTCTCAGTCGGGCCCACGAGCGCCACCCCAACGAGAAGGAGCATGCCCCACCGTGCAATAGGGAAAGAGACGGAGCGAGTCATGGAAGAAAGAAGGCACTACAGGTAGCCGAAGACGTAGCCCATGACGATTCCGAAGACGACCACCGGAATCACGTAGCGCATCATGAACGTCCACACGCTGACGAGGCCCTGGGTCATGACGCTGCTGCCTTCCACCAGTTCCTCGGCGGCGTAGTCGGCCCCCCACACCCAGCCGATAAAGATGCTCAGGAAAAAAGCCCCGATGGCCAGTCCGGCGCTCCCGATGAGGTAGTCGAGAATGCCCAGGAAGTTGTTTTGGCCGAAGAGCCCACTTTCCCCAAAGAGATAGCTCATGTTGCTGAAGGCCCCGGACGCGCCCTGGGAGAGGGCCGACGGAATGGCCATCAGGAACACGATGCTCCCGATGATCCAGACCGACTTCTGACGAGACCATTGCTTCTCGTCGACGAAGTACGACACGACGACCTCGAGGAGAGAGATGCTCGACGTGAGCGCGGCAATGGAGAGCAGGAGGAAAAAGAGGACGCTCACGAGGCCGCCGAGGGGCATTTGGGCAAAAACCTTCGGCAGCACCACGAACACGAGGGCCGGGCCGGTCTCGGGATCGGCGCCCATCGCGAAGATGGCGGGGAAAATCATAAAGCCCGCCATGAGGGCGATGAGCGTATTGAAAATGACGACGTACCCCCCGGAGATGGCGATGTCTTCCCGCTTGGGCAGGTAGGAGCCGTACGTGATCATCGCACCCATGCCGAGGCTGAGTGTGAAAAACGCCTGGCCGAGGGCTGAGACCACCAGTCCAAAGGTGATTTCCGAGAAGTCGGGCACGAGATAGAACTTGAGTCCCTTCATGGCCCCCTCCAGCGTCACGGCCCGGATGATGACGAGGAAAATCAGCACAAAAAGGATGGGCAGGAGGATTTTGGCCCATCGCTCGATGCCTTCTTCGATGCCGCCCACGACGACGAGAAATGTGAGGAGCAGGAAGACCCCGAGCAGGGCAATCACCAGTCCTGGAGAGGCCGCAAACTCCTGGAAGCCCATGGTCGGGGCGATGATGTCCTTTACGGCGTACCCGACGGCCCAGCCGGCCACCACGCTGTAGTAGCTCAGGATCACGAACCCCGCTAGCACGCAGAAGCCGCCCACCAGGATCCAGAGCGATCCCCCCCCCGTGATGGACTTGATCGCCCCCACGGGATTCCGCTGGCTGTTGCGACCCAGCGAGAGTTCGCCGAAGAGATACGGCATGCCGATTAGAACCACGCAAAGGAGGTAGATGAGCACAAACGCCCCTCCTCCGCCCTCCCCAGCGAGGTAGGGAAACCGCCAGATGTTGCCGAGCCCGATGGCGGAACCGGCGGCGGCCAGGATGAAGCCGATGCGGGACGACCACTCTTCGCGGTCTGCAGTCTCGTTGCTCATAGAGTAGACCTTGTGGTTTGTGAGCAGTATTTTTGGGAGAAAAACGCCACGGTCCGCAGAAGTGCGAACCCACGGCGAAAGTAACAGCCGTCCCCCATGAACGCAATTCTGCCGAGGCAACGTCGAGCGTTACTGGCCCGAGGCATGGGCGTGAGGACGGGGGGCTGCTACAACAGGAAATCGTAGAGCACGTCGAAGATGAGGATGATTAAGATCATGGCGGGGCAGACGTACCGCACGGCAATGCTCCAGATCGGGCCTCCGAAACGCCCCAGGAGCCCGTCGTCTCCTCGACGAAGTTCGTCCAGGGCCGATTGAGTGTCCCACGCCCATCCCACAAAGAGGCAAAGCAACAGCGCGGTGAGGGCCAACGCCACGCTCCCCCACAGAACATCCATGAGGTCAAAAAAGCTCGGAGACCCTCCCAGAACACGGTTGCCGATAAGCCACGAAAGATCGCTCAGTGCAGGGACTGCGCCCTGAGACAGCGCGGCCGGCAGTCCGAAGAGGAAGGCAAGGCCTCCCACCAGCAGGACGCCCCTCTGGCGCGACCAGCGGGTCTCATCGACGACGTAAGAAATCACGACCTCGAGGAGCGAGATCGACGACGTGAGGGCGGCAATGGACAGGAGGAGAAAAAAGAGAATCTCGACAAACGCCCCGAGAGGAACTTGACTGAAGACCTTGGGGAGTATGACGAACACAAGCGCCGGCCCCTCGACGGAGGTCTGTCCGGTAGCGAGTACGGCGGGGAAGACCATGAGTCCCGACAACAGGGCAATAATGGTGTCGAAAAGAACCACGTACCCGGCGGAGGCAACCAGGCTTTCTTCCTTGGAGAGGTACGACGCGTAGGTGATCATGGCCCCCATGCCGAGGCTAAGTGAAAAAAATGCCTGACCGAGGGCCTCCACGACGACAAATCCTGTCACCTCCGAGAAGTCGGGGGTTAGGTAGAAGCGAAGTCCCTCGGTCGCCCCAGGGAGGGTGAGGGCCCGGAAGACAATCATGCAGATGAGAGCGAAGAGCGCGGGCACGAGATATTTGGCCCACCGCTCAATGCCCCGTCGAACCCCACTGTAGACGACCCCCACGGTGGCAAGCAGGAACAGAGCAAACAGTGCAAGGACCCACTCGGGCGAGGCTGTGAGCTGGCTGAAGAAGGCCTTCGACTCCATGGCAGGGGCGAAGACCCCCTTGACGACGTACCCGATCGTCCATCCCGCTACGACCGCGTAGTAGCTGAGAATGAAGAACCCGCTGAGCACACACAGTCCGCCCACGAGAGGCCAGGGAGTGGAACTCTTGATGGCCCGAATGGCCCCGACCGGGTTCTGCTGGCTCTTGCGCCCGAGGGCGAGTTCGGCAAACAAATAGGGAAGACAGATGAACACGACGCAGGCCAGGTAGATGACAACGAACGCTCCCCCGCCGTTCTCACCTGCCTTGACCGGAAACCGCCAGATGTTGCCCAGGCCAATGGCCGAGCCCGCTGCGGCCAGAATAAACCCGAGTCGGGAGTCCCACTGCTCACGACCCTCGGACGTGGTTGCCATGTCATTGCTGTCGCTACTTCGGAAAAGCGGGGGGAGACGAGTGAGCCGTGGGACCACCTGTGTCCATCCCCAGCGGCACGATTTCCTTGAACAGCGACACAGCGTGTGCCGAAAATAATGGGCACCCTCGGTGAACGCAACGAGGTTGATCGGAACGAAAGAGGGCTCGGGCGAAGAATCATTCAAGATGAACGGTCTGGGAGGCGCCAGTCTGCTCGCGGAGCCGTGTACACCATCCGGCCAATACGCCCTCCCTGCCTCAGAGACCCTGCATAGGTCTGTTTCTTGGGCGCCGGTTCTCAGGCAACGCTATTCGCGCGCCTGAGCACTGCCTGCGTGGGCAAGCGCTAAACCTCCCACCGATCAAGACTGGGATATGAGTCG
>NZ_JBDGQQ010000106.1:4110-11202 GCF_042218895.1 Salinibacter sp.
TGCCTGCGTGGGCAAGCGCTAAACCTCCCACCGATCAAGACTGGGATATGAGTCGCGTTCGTGGTAGCTCCGAAGGCGGGGCACTGCGTGGGCGAGATAATAGCGCTCGTCGGGGCCGTCGTCGGGTGAGGAGAGAGAGGCCAGTTCGATGTCGCCGGTCGACTTGTAGAGACGAACGCGGCCTACCGACGCGTCGGGCGGGCCGAAGGCGTAGAGAAGATAGTTCTGTGCTTCCTCAATCTTTTTTACAGAGATCGGCAGTCCCATTGCAGTGGAAGCAATGCGGAACGGAGAAATCGAGTGAGGCCTCGCGTGCAGGCTGTCTTTCGGGCAACCGCAGACCACGGTTGGCGGACCACCCGAGGGGAAACGGCCCCGACCGAGATGATTCTTTTCGGAGCTCCCGGGGCAGGGGGAAGTTCTCCCTCGGTGCACGACATCGCGCACGGACTGGCGCGCTGGGCCGTGGGAGTGTCTCCCGGGAGTTCCGGGAAGTTCGCGTCGATCAATTAGCGAGCGAGCATGAACGGGCCGCCTCGCGTGTAAAATCTCGCTACGGTCCCGTAGCCGTCCGCCAGCAGTCGTTCCCCGCCAGCTGTCGTCCGCCGCCGGCTAGATGCCCGACGCAATGAGGAGTTCGATGTCGCGGTGACTCATGCCAAACATCGTGGCCAGGCTCTTCTTGGTGAGGTGTTGCCGGTAGACGTACGTGCCGTTGCGCAGCCCTTCGTCGCGCCACAGAGCCTCGTTGATCGAGTCGGCCTCACCAATCCGGATCAGGTAGGGCACAAGGACGTGCGTGAGCGCATACGTGGCGGTGCGTGCCGCGTTAGACGGCATATTCGGGACGCAGTAGTGGATAATGTCGTGCCGGCGGTATACCGGATCGGAGTGGGTCGTAGGACGGCTCGTCTCAATGCATCCTCCCTGATCCATGACCGCATCGACGATGACACCACCCGGCGGCATGGAGGCCACCATGTCTTCGGTGACCAGCATCGGGGAGCGTTCGCCCCCGGCCATCATGGCGCCCACAACGACGTCGGCCGACCCCACCGACTGGCGGAGGTACTGGTCCCCGGCCACGGCCGTCGTGACGTTGCGGTCGAGGGTATGCTCTAGGTCGCGCAGGGCCCCGAGCTCCGTGTCGAGCACGATCACGTGAGCCCCATACCCAAGGGCCGTGCGGGCGGCCCATTCACCGATGACGTCGGCACCCAGGATGACCACGGTAGCGGGCGGAACGCCCGAAATTCCCCCGAGCATCACACCCTTTCCGCCTTCGTTGCTCTCCAGGTAGCGACCGGCAATCTGAATGGCCATGGATCCGGTGATCTCGTGCATCATGCGCACCAGAGGAAAAGTGCCGTCCGGATCCCGAATGAACTCGAAGCCAATCCCTGTAATATTGTGTCGCATCAGGTGATGCAGGTACTCAGGGGTTGTGCCCCCTAGATTGAGGGCGGAGAGGAGGATTTGCCCGTCCTGGAGCAGATCCATCTCCTCCTCGACCGGCGGCCCCACCTTCACGATCAGGTCGCTGCGTTCGTAAAGGTCGTCGGGGGCCTTCACGAGCTCGGCCCCCGCGTCTACGTATTCGTCGTCCTGAAAGTGGGCCTCGTGTCCGGCACCCTCTCCGACGTAGACCTCGTGACCGTTGGCGACGAGAGCACCCGCACCGCTTGGCGCCAGGGCGACGCGACGCTCTTCATTCCCCACCTCCCGGGGAACGCCGATGCGAAGGGACTCATGCTCGTCCGCCTCCTTGAGCGGCTTCTCCATGGTCATGAGACCACGCTCGCGCTCTATGCCCTGTAGTGAGGGAATTTCCATAGAGACAGTTTGGATCCCAGCGAAGTACCGTTGAGTTGATTTGTCGAATCTTGGTCCGTGTGCAATACGGACAGACAAACTAACATACGGAACGCGTTTCGCTTTTGCACACCTGAGTTGAGCACATGATGGAATAAAATCAATCTTGAGACGCCCTGGCTGACACTCGGCATCTGTGCGTACAAGAAGAGCCGGGACCGGACGTGCACGCTGCGGAGCCCGGCCCCCGTCTTGCATGCTGACGCGGATGGACCTTCTGCGGCACGCCTTCTATCATAAGCACCTCAGCCCTACATTGTCCGTCTGTCCGCCTTCGATCTCCAGCCCCAGCGATGCACGACACCACAGATCCTTCACCGGTGGCGATTGTGGGGGCGGGAGCGGTAGGGACAGCCCTCGCGCGCCGACTTGTCGCGTGCGGCTACCGGGTGGAAGCGGTCCTGAGCCGGAACGCAGGCGCCGCGCAGACCCTTGCGAGTCGCGTGGAGGCCCCCGTGAGCGGCGAGGCGTGGGAGGCGCTGCCGGCGGACGTGCGGCTCGTAGTGGCTTGCGTGCCGGACAACGCGATTGCGTCCGTGGCCGAAGCGCTGGCCCCCCTCGATCATCCCTGGGGCAAAACCATCGTCGCGCACACGTCCGGGGCCCGAACCGCCGCCGCCCTTGCCCCGCTGTCTCGGGAGGGGGCCGCCACGCTCAGTTTTCATCCCCTCCAAACGTTCACGCCGGACACGCCTCCCGATGCCTTCGACGGCATTGCCATTGGGCTCGAGGGAGACGACCGGGCCGTGACGGCCGGAGAGACCCTGGCCCGCGCCCTTGGGGCTCACCCGGTCCGGCTCACGGCCGAGGACAAGAGGCGGTACCACTGCGCCGCTGCCCTCGCCTCCAACGGCCTAGTGGCCCTCACGGCCGTGGTGGAAGAGGTGTTTGACGCTGCGAACCTCAAGCCGAACCCTGGACCTTCGGGGGCCGAACTCGTTGGGCCTCTCGTCGAGCAGACCTGGACCAACCTGCAGCAGGGGACGCCGGAGGGGGCGCTCACGGGACCTGTGGCCCGGGGCGACGAAGAAACCGTCCGGGCCCATCTCGAGGCCCTTGCCGACGAGTTGCCCCACCTTGTCCCGCTCTACGTGGCCCTCTCCACCGAAATGGTGCGGGTTGCAGTGCGTGGAGGAGCCCTGGACCAGACACAGGCAGAATCCCTCCTCACACTGCTCCGGGCGGCCGTGGAGTCCTCTGCCAGCGGCGACGATTCTCCTGCACCCCCACTTTGATTTTTGAAAGCCAGTGGTTTCTTTACCTAGAGGTAATGAAGAACGGAACCCCTTTCGATTCCTCGTCTTTACCACGGGACCGATCCACGCCCTGTCCGAAGGACGAAAGGGTCGGACCAGGCCTGAAGTTCCTCAGGCCCCTCCCCACCACAAACGTCTCATAATGCACGCCTTGCATGAGCGAACACACGAGCAGCGGTCGGTCAAAACAGTCTTCCGCCGGTGAGCCTGAGAACGGATCCCACCAGGAGCTTATCGGGGAGCGGTCTCTTCTGCTTGAGGGAGAGGAAGAAAAGGCGCCGGAGTTCCTGGAACCGAATGTCGAAGCAATCCAAACCCTAATTGACAAGGCCGATTGCCAGGGAGCGACCTATCAGTCCGTTGCCGTCGCTGCGGTGCAAATTCTGGAGCGGGCCCTGCGGTACGAGCGAGAGGCAGCCGACGCGGCTCTTTCGCTCGGTCAACAGGAAAAACTGGAGTCCATGGTCGAAACGGCCGAACAGGCCACGTCCGTCCTGCGCAGCACCCTTAGTGCACAGGGTCACAAAGTGATGCACCTACGCATGGAGGAGGTGCAGTCCCCCTCCTCGTCCTCCGCGTCGTCGAGACAGCACCCGTGGTGGTTTGTTCTTACCGATGCGCTAGAGGTGCTGGAGGAGGGAACCGACCGGATGACATCGCTCACGACGGGACAACCGGTGAACAGCCCGGCCCGGGAACTGAGCCAGCACGTTGCCCAACTCCTCCGGGGCCACCACGATACGCTCTTGCTTGAGGCCGAAGACTGGATTTCGTAGTCTCTATTCCAGCCAAGGCTCTTGAGGCGTGCAAATCGGGTACTCCTACCTCTTGGAACCCGGTCCCGTACCGCTCCGATCTCCCGTTTCCCTCGCGCAAGGGGGGAAACCGTCTCGGCTTCGTTGGTCTCTGAATTAAGCCGCCGTTCCGCGAATGTCCCCATCGTCCCCCGACCGCAGTGAGCAGGAACAGCGTCGGCGCGAGGAACGCAAGGCCCTGGAAGAACGGGGCATCGATCCCTATCCCTACGCCTGGGACACGGATGCCCGTGCAGCCGACATCCTCGACACCTTCGACGACGACAAACATCAACCTGAGGATGGGGAGGAGGGGCCCTACACGGTCTCCATCGCCGGCCGCATCACCGATCTCCGCGTGATGGGAGGCTCCACCTTCTTCGATCTGCGCGACGAGACAGGACGGATTCAGGTGTACGTCCGCGCGCAGGACCTCCCCGACGATTACTACGACGAGGTCTTCACCGAACTGCTCGACATCGGAGACATCGTTGGGGTCGAGGGATTCGTTTTCCGCACAGGCATGGGCGAGGTCACCGTGCGCGCCGCCCACAACTTCCAGCTGCTCGCCAAGTCGCTCCGCCCGATGCCGGTGGTGAAAGAGACCGACGACGAAACATACTACGAGGTCACCGACAAGGAATTTCGGTACCGCCAGCGCTACGTCGACCTTGCGGTGAACCCCGAGGTGCGCGACGTCTTTCGCCAGCGGTCCACGCTCATCTCCACGATGCGCGACTTTCTTGACGAGCAGGGCTACCTGGAGGTGGAGACGCCTGTCCTGCAGCCGGTCTACGGGGGAGCCTCGGCTCGGCCCTTCGAGACGCACCACAACGCGCTCGACATGCCGCTCTACCTCCGCATCGCGGACGAGCTCTACCTGAAGCGGCTCCTCGTGGGCGGCCTCGAAGGGGTCTACGAGATCGGCAAGGATTTCCGGAACGAGGGCCTCAGCCGGTTCCACAATCCGGAGTTCACGATGATGGAGTGCTACGTGGCGTACAAAGACTACCGGTGGATGATGGACCTGACGGAGGATCTCCTCCGCACTGTGACCACTGCCCTCCACGACGCCCCCACGGTTGAGTTTGAGGGAAACGAGATTGACCTGAGCGGGGAATGGCGACGCGTTGCCTTCTTCGAGGCCATCGAAGACGCGACAGGATTCGATCTGTACCAGGAAGACCGGGACACAGTCTACGACGTGGCCGCGAACGAGCTCGGGCTGGAGGAGGCCGACGCCGGTATGGATCTCGGCGGGCTGCTCGACGAAATTTTCAGCGAGACGGTAGAGCCGGAGCTTATCCAGCCCACGTTCGTGGTCGACTACCCCATCGAACTCAGTCCTCTCGCCAAGAAACACCGTGAGAAGGAGGGGCTTGTGGAACGCTTCGAGCTCGTGGTGGCGGGACGCGAGATTGCCAACGCCTTCAGCGAGCTGAACGACCCGCAGGACCAGCGTGAGCGGTTCGAGGCGCAGGCTCGCCAGCGGGCCGAAGAAGAGGATGTGGATCCGGACGACCTCATCGATGAGGACTACCTCCGTGCCCTAGAGTACGGCATGCCCCCCGCTGCGGGCCTCGGCATCGGCATTGACCGCCTCACCATGCTCCTTACCGGGCAGGAATCCATCCGGGACGTGATTCTCTTTCCCCTGCTCAGGCCCGAGGAATAACGAGGAAGTTCCTCTCGGGGTGTGCTTCGAGGAGGGACGCATGGTTAAATTGCGGCCGGAGTGCTCGGACATCGGAACGGAGAAGGCGAACGGCACGAAACATCGACTCTCAGCCTCCCGATGTCCTGGTGCGTGCCGCGCAGAGGCACAGCGCGCGGCCCCCGGTGACTTAGGATGTTGTCATGTCCACTCCCCACACTTCCCACGACGTCGAGGTCGACGAACGCGAGGGGTACTGGGCCCTCATCGTCGGAAACCTCAACTTCCGCCGGCTCTGGGTCGGAAACGTCATCTCACTGCTGGGCGACTGGTTCAACACCATCGCCCTCTACGTCCTCGTTACGGAGCTTACCGGCTCGCCCCTGGCGCTGGGCGCCGTCTTCATCACCAAGATGCTGCCCTGGGCCCTCTCGGCGCCGCTGGCCGGCGTCATCGTCGACCGTTACGATCGGCGGCGGCTTATGGTTGGAATGGATCTGCTGCGGGCAGTCGTCGTGCTGGGCTTCCTGCTCATTAACCGGCCCGCCGACGTGCCCTGGCTCTACGCGCTCCTCACAGGACAGGTGGTGGCCGGGGCAGTCTTCAACCCGGCCAAGAGCGCCGCGCTCCCCAACATCACGACGCCCCGAGAGCTGCTGACGGCCAACGCGCTGATGTCGGCCACGTGGTCGACGATGCTCGCGGTGGGGGCCGCCCTCGGTGGGGGAGCCGTCGAGGTGTTGGGCACCGATGCTGTCTTCTGGATCGACAGCGGGACGTACGTCGTCTCGGCCCTTTTCATCCTGGGAACCACCATTCCACAGGACACCGATCCGGCGGACACGTCGCTTCTCCGGTCCGCTGTCCGCGAGGTGGTGGACGGCTGGCGTCACCTGCGGGCGCATCCGCGCATCGGTCGGTTCGCCTTCGCGAAAGCCGCGTGGGCCCTGGGGGGCGGAGCACTCGTCTACATGCTCGCCCTGCTTGGGGACCGCATCGCCCCGACGGCGCTGGCGGCTGGAATCGGCGTGCTGTTCATGGCCCGGGGCATCGGCACCGGGGTGGGGCCTGTTGTCGTGCGCGCCCTCTTTACCGACCAGCGCCGGTGGCCGATCGTCGTGGGCGGGACGATCAGCCTCTGCGGCCTCTGCTACCTCGGGGTCGGCCTTCTGCCCTGGGCAGGCAGTCTTGGACCCGTCGCCGCCATCTGCGCACTGGTCGTGGTGGGGCACGCCGCCAGTGGTGGCAACTGGGTGCTCAGCACCGTCACGTTGCAGAAGCGCACTGAGGACCGATACCGGGGCCGCGTGTTCTCAACGGACTGGCTCCTGGTCATGAGCGCCGAGTCGCTCTCGATCTTCGCGGGCAGTGCGTTGCTGGAAGCCGGATGGCTCGATCTGGCCGGGGCCGTGCAGGCGTTCGCCCTCCTTCAAGTTGCGTGCGGTCTTGCGTGGCTCGCAATCGTGGTCCCTCGGGAACGGGCCGACGAAAATGCCCCCGAACCACAGTCCCCCGC
>NZ_JBDGQQ010000107.1:0-20213 GCF_042218895.1 Salinibacter sp.
CCTCCGGGTTAGAACCGGGCATGATCAAGCCCGTGAAACCGGAGGGGCGCCAGTCTGCCCATCTGAGGCACCACAGCGAACAGGAGGCGGTCCAACGATTGCCACCTGCGACCCGTCACACGCCACCCGTCACACGCATGCCCTCGTCGTTGTTCGGTCTTCTTTCATTCCTGCGTCCAGCCGACGCGGATCTCTCCGGACGAGAGAAATGGCTCATTCAGTTGTACCGCCTCCTTTCGCTCGTCGCGGCGAGCCTCATTCCCGTGTTTGGGGTGCTGTATCGGTTGTGGACGCCTGAGGTGGTCGATCCCTGGTGGGCCCGATTCACGGTGATGGGCCTGTTTGCGGGGCTCTTCGGAACCTCGTACGTCTCGACCTGGGTTCGAACCCGGTATACACCTCTGATGTGGGGGACACTCTACGTGCTTGTGGCGTGGGTGGCCGCACTGGCGGTTCTTAATCAAGTGGCCGGTGACTACGCTGTTGCCTTCCTCTTTGTCTTTTGTGTCGCAGGAGTTTGTATCGGCATTGGCATCGAGCGCATCGGTCCGCTAGGCTGGTTCCTGGGGTACGGGCTCGTTCTCTCTGTGGGCATCTACGTCGTCGTCCCGTCCCCCACCACGAGTCCGTTTGCGCTCGTCGGATGTACTGCGACGCTGGCCATTGTCCTGTATTTTGTCTTTCAGGCGCGGGTGTCGATGCGGCGACAACTGCGTGCGGCCCGGAAAGAAGCCCAGACGGCGAGCCGCCTGAAGTCGGCCCTGCTCGCCAACATGAGCCACGAGGTGCGAACCCCACTCACCTCGATTCTTGGATTTGCGGAGATGATCGCGGATGCCGATCCGGACAACCCGGAGGCCCTCGCCAGCAGTATTCGCCGGAGCGGTCGCCGCCTGCTCGACACGCTGGACTCTGTGCTCCGAGTGTCGCGGCTGGAGGCCGGGGAGGTTGACCTGCAGCCGGAATCCCTAGACGTCACCGAGGTGGTCGCCGACCGCGTAGGCACCTTCGAATCGATGGCGGAGCGCAACGACGCGCAGCTTGAGTGCGACCTGAGCAGGGAGGCGGTCGAGGCTCAGCTGGATCCCGAGGCGACGGAGCGGATCGTCGGCGAGCTCGTGCAGAACGCGATCGAGTTCTCCGAGTCTGGGGACCGGGCCCGGGTTGCGGTCCAGGGCCATTCCGAGGCCGTGACAATCACGGTCGAGGATACGGGCGTCGGAATGAGTGAAGAACGCCTCAAAGATCTCTTCCGGCCGTTCGAACAGGAATCGGTGGGGCGGGGCCGAACCCACGAAGGCACCGGACTCGGGCTCACCGTCACACACCGGCTCGTTCAACTCATGGACGGATCCATCGACATTGAGAGCGAGGAGGGAGCCGGCGCCCGCGTCACTGTCACGCTGCCGCGGCAGAAGTCGGCCGCCACAGCCGAGTGAGCGCTCCTGTGCTCCGGGGGCGGGCATCTCGCCTCGTGCACGCGGCGGAATCCGGCCGGAGGGACCCTCTAGATTGGCTGATCGTAGACGGCGCAACAGATCCGGTGGGGAGGCCGTTGTCTTTTGTCGATGCACAACACACGTATCCATCGTAGCTTCTTCCATGCGCTCTCTTTTCTTCCTTGCGCTCAGCGCACTACTGCTTGTTTCCTGCACCACCGTCAACGTCCGCTCGGGAGGGGGCGGTGAGGAGACGGCGCCCCCTGACAAAGCAACGTCGAAACAACCCGACAAGAAGGCCGACGAAGAGGAGGACGAGAACCCCTTCAAGCCCTGGGACAAGACGCTCGAAGACACCAAAAAAATCGAGGGCTTTTTCCGTCTCTACCAGAAGACGGACGACCGAACCCTCTACGCCGAGATTCCCCCGGAGCGGCTGGGAACGACCTTCGGGCTAACCATGCACATCAGCCAGGGCGTAGGGGTGTTCAACATGCACGACGGACTGCCGCTCAGCGACACGCGTCTGATGCAGTTCCGCCGCGTGGGCCAGAAGATCCACCTGGTTCACCGAAACACCCGTTTCAGAGCGGACGAAGGCCCGATGCGAACCTCCCTGAAGGAAAACATGGGCCACTCCGTCGTGCAGGCCTTCGACATCGTGAGTCAGAACGACTCGACGAAGCACCTGCTCGTCAAGCTCTCCGACTTTTTGGTGTCGGACTACCCCCAGATTGGAGACCGGTTGAAGCTGTACTTCGGGGGCGCCCCGGCTGCCTTGCAGGGCGGTGCGAGTTACGTCGAGAAGGCGATGGGCTTCCCGAAAAACACGGAGATTGACGTGTCGCTGGCCTACAAAGGCACGAGTCCTCCCCTCATCGGGGGCGAGGCGATTCCGGACTACCGATCCGTATCGGTAGGGGTCCGGTACTCACTCTTCGATCTCCCGGACCCGAAGATGCAACCCCGTCCCGCCGACAATCGGGTCGGCTACTTCGTCGACGCCATGAAGGACTTCTCGCGCGACAAAGCGGCCAGCCCGTACGTGCGCTACGTACACCGCTGGCGGCTGTCGCCGAGCGATACGGCCGCGTACAAGCGAGGAGAGCTCGTGGAGCCGGCCGAGCCAATCGTGTACTACGTCAGCCGGACCGTGCCCAAGGAGTACCGGCCGTACGTGAAACAGGGCATTGAGGCCTGGAATGAGGCCTTCCGGCAGGCCGGATACAAAAACGCGGTGGTGGCCAAGATGGCCCCGGACGACTCCACCTGGAGCGCCGAGGACATCCGGTACTCGACCGTGCGCTGGACGGCGGCCCACCAGATGGGCTACGCCATCGGTCCCTCGCAGACGGATCCCCGAACCGGCGAGATCTTGAACGCCGACATTCTCATCTCGTCCTCGTTCGTGCGCGGATGGAAGCAGGACTACAGCCAGCTGACCCCTAGCGCCCGTTTGGGGATGGGTCAAGAATCACGTTCTTCCTCTAGTCAGACCGAAGAAACGGCGAGTCAGGCAGGGAAATGGGACGTTCGGGCCCCCGTGCGGCGTCAGACGCCGCAGGCACTGCGGAAGATGCTGTCCCCGAAGCTCGCCCGGCGGGCCTGCTGGGCCGAGCAGGGCATTGCCCAGCAGATCGGGGTCCAGCGCACCCTGCTGCTGGCCCGGGGAGTCATCGAGCCCGGGGCACCGATGCCCGACAAGTACCTCGGCGCGGCGATCAAGGATCTCGTGATGCACGAGGTGGGTCACACGCTTGGCCTCCGGCACAATTACAAGGCCTCTTCGGGCATCCCTACCGATAAGCTCCACGACGAGAGTTACACCCGCAAGCACGGCGTGAGCCTGTCGGTCATGGACTACGCGCCCGTCAACATCGCCCTCAACGAGAACAATCAGGGCCACTACTGGAACCCCAGCGTTGGGACCTACGACGAGTGGGCCATTAAATACGGCTACACCCCGATCACAACGACGCCCTCCACCCCGGACTCGTCGTCCACGCAAGGGGGGCCGCTCGCGGGCATGACACCGGACGCGACGGCGATGCTCAACCAGATTGCGGCCCAGTCGAGCGATCCCAAGCACCGGTATGGCACAGACGAGGATGCCTACCTGGGGGCGTACGCCGTCGATCCGCTGACGAACGCGTGGGAGCTGGGCTCCAGCCCCAGGGCGTTTGCCCAAACCCGCACGAAGCTCGTCCGGAAGGTGATGCCGAAGCTCAACGAGCGGCTCATATCCGAGGGGGAGCGGTACTATCCCCTCCGCCGGGCCACCACGTCCCTTCTCATGGAACGCTATCGGGCCCTCCTCCCTGTGACGAAAATGGTGGGGGGGATCCGCGTGGCCCGCGACCACAAGGGGACCCCTGATGCCCGCACGCCCCTCCGCCCGGTTCCGGCGAGGAAGCAACGCCGGGCCGTGCAGACGCTCGTGGACGGCGCGTTTGCCCCCGATGCCTTCCAGTTTGACGACGAACGCCTGAACAAGCTGGCCCCCAACCGGCGCGCCCACTGGGGAAGCTCGCTGAGCATTCCGATCGACTACCCGGTGCACCGCTACGTGAGCATGGTGCAGGACAACCTGCTCCGGGAGCTGCTCCATCCGGCGCGCCTACAGCGGATGATCGACAACAACGTACGCATGCCCGAAGGAAAGGCCTACGGCCCTGGACCGCTTCTCCGGACGCTGACAGAGGCTGTCTGGGGCGAACTCGACACAGAGGCCCCGAAGCCGCCTTCGATCAACTCGTTCCGGCGCAACCTGCAACGCACATACACCGACATCCTCGTCGAGCTCATGATGGGTCGAACCAGCTGGATCACCATCACGATGGGCGGGGCTGACCAGATCGATGTGCCGGCGGACGTGCAGTCGCTGGCCCGGCTCGAGCTACGAAAGCTCGCCTCGCAGATCGACCAGGCCCTCAAGCACAACGGCCTTAGCCGGATTGGTCAGGCCCACCTTTCCGAAACCCAGGCCCAGATCGACCGCGCCCTCAACGCCTCGATCAGCCTGAGTCCGTAGGGGGACAGGGCCCAGGAAGCAGGGGGCGGCACCCCGCACGGCAATTGCGCCGCGTGTACCACGAACCTACAACATCCCCATATGCCCTTTGACGACCAGCTCCGTGCCGAGACGTCCGCGTTGTACGCGGACCTCTACCAGCTCACCATGCTCCAGGCCTACTGGCGGGAGGGCATGGACGAGCGGGGCGTGTTCGACCTGTTTGTCCGTCGGCTTGGCTCCCGGAACTACTTCCTGGCCTGCGGGCTAGAACAGAGTCTCGAATTTCTGGAGACGCTTTCCTTCTCCGACGAAGCCCTAGGCTACCTCGACGCGCAGGACCAGTTTGGGGATGAATTTCTGGAGTGGCTCTCCGACTTCGAGTTTACCGGCGACGTGTACGCGGTGCCGGAGGGCACGCCCGTCTTTCCGGACGAGCCCATCGTGGAAGTCGTCGCCCCCATCGGGGAGGCGCAACTGGTGGAGACCTTCCTGCTGAACCAGATCACGTTCCAGACCACGATTGCCTCGAAGGCGAGCCGGGTCGTCGAGGCGGCAGGCGCCGGCGAGACCGATCGGCTCGTGGCCGACTTCGGCATGCGGCGCGTGCACGGCACCGACGCCGCGATGAAGGCGGCCCGCGCGGCATACATTGCGGGGGTGGACGCGACCTCCAACGTGGCCGCGGGACAGGCGTACGGCCTGCCCATCACCGGCACCATGGCCCACAGCTACGTTGAGGCCCACGACTCGGAGGTGGCGGCCTTTCGGGCTTTTTCGGACCTGTACCCGGAGACGATTCTGCTGGTCGACACCTACGACACCATAGGCGGGGTGCGCAAAACGATCGATCTCATGGAGGAGCGTGAGGATGATGTCCATATCCGAGGCATCCGGCTCGATTCGGGGGATCTGGCCGAGCTGGCCCACGAGTCCCGCCGCCTGCTCGATGAGGCAGGCTTCGAGGACATCATGATCTTCGCCAGCGGAGGCCTCGACGAGTACAAAATCGCGGAGCTGCTCGATCGGGGCGCCCCCATCGACGGCTTCGGCGTGGGCACCAAGATGGGCACCGCGGCCGACCAGCCGGCCCTCGACACTGCGTACAAGCTCTGCGGGTACGCGGGCACCCCTCGCATGAAGCTGTCCGCACAGAAGTCGAACCTTCCCGGCCGCAAGCAGGTGTTTCGGCAGCACGAGGACGACGCGGCGGTGCGGGACGTCATTGCCACGAGGGGAGAGCAGTTGAACGGGACGCCGCTTATGGACTGTGTCATGAGCAACGGCGAGCGAACGGACGCAGGGGCGTCCCGTCCCGCCGATGCCATTCGCGAACACGCGGCGGCCCGCCTCGCGGACCTCCCCGACCGTCTTCGGAGGCTCGATCCCGAGGTGAAAGACTACGAAGTCGTCCTCAGTGGTGCGATGGAGAAGCGGTTCAATGCCACTCGGGAGTCCCTCCGCGGGACCATGACCGCGGAGGCCCCGTAGCGCCCGGTCCGTTCTGGGGGGCTCGTTCAGGACAGTGGCCGGCACTGCATATTTTTCGTGTCACAACCCGACCCAGAGTTCCATGGAAGCCATCGTGGCGGCGTCACGGCCTCACGAGTCGGAAGCGCTCCGGCTCTCTACGCTCGAGCAATACGACATTCTCGACGCACCCCCCACGGAAGCGTTCAACCGCATCACGCGTCTGGCCACGCGCCTGTTTGACGTCCCCATCGCGATGGTCAACTTCATCGATCAGGAGCACCAGTGGTGTTTGTCATCGCAGGGGATCGCGCTGGAACGGACGGCCCGTGAGGTGTCGTTTTGCGACCGGGCCATCGAGCAGGAGGACGTGATGGTCGTCCCGGATGCCCGTGAGGACGAGCGATTTGCCGACAATCCTCTCGTGACGGGGGAGCCCCACATCCGGTTCTACGCAGGAGCGCCCCTGACGGCCCCAAACGGCTATCGCCTTGGCACGCTCTGCGTGATCGACGACGCCCCCCGCACTCTCTCGGAGGAGGACCAATCCACACTGACGGATCTGGCTGGGGTCGTGATGGACGAACTGACCCTGCGCCACTACGCTTCGGGCCTGGACGCCTCCCGCCGGGCCCACCAAGAGGCTAGTGAGCAGCAGCGGCGCATCCTGGAGAGCATCACCGACGCGTTCGTGGCGATCGACGAGGACTGGACTTTTACCTACGTCAACGCGCAGGCCGAAACGCTGCTTGAGCGGTCCCGGGAAGAGCTCCTGGGCCGCACCGTGTGGGACGAGTTCCCTGAAGCCGTCGGCTCCACCTTCCAGGAGAAATACGAGGCGGCCATCGAAGACGACACGACGGTCGAGTTTCTTGAGTACTACCCCCCGCTCGACCGCTGGCTGGAGGTGAAGGCGTTTCCCTTCGAGGGGGGGCTCTCGGTATACTTCGACGACGTGACCGACCGGGTAGAGGCCCGGGAGAATCTGCGGCGGGAGCGCGCCCTGGTCGACGCCGTGATGGACACGAGCGTGGCCGCCATCGCCGTTGTCGACAGCGACGGACAGGTTGCCTTTGCCAACGAGCGGGCCGGCGAGATCCTCGGGCTCGAGGTCGACGACCTCACCGGGATGACCTACCTCGACACCGGAACGCTCGCGGACCTCGACGGCAATGAGCTTTCGCCCGAGGAGTGGCCCTTCCAGGAGGTCCTGGAGCGTGGGGCATCGATCTCGGGGAGGCGGTACGTGTTCGAACGCCACGACGGGACCGTCCGGTACCTCTCGGTGAATGCGGCGCCTCTCCAGAGCGGACAGGATGACGTCCGGCAGGTCGTCTTCTCGATCGACGACATCACCGAGCAGGTCCAGCACGAGCGGGAACTGAAGGCGGCGAAGGAGGAGGCTGAGCGGGCCAACCGGCTCAAGGCGTCGTTCCTCACCAACGTCACCCATGACCTCCGCACCCCACTCTCGTCGATTATCGGGTCGGCGGAACTGCTGGCAAAGGAGGCCCCCGATGAGTGTCAACCGAGCATCGACCGCATTGAACGCAGCAGCCGCCGCCTCCTCAACACGATCGACTCGGTCCTCGACCTGTCAAAGCTGGAGACGGGAATGGTCGAGCCGGCCCTGGAGTCGATCGACCTGGCCGACGAGGTGCTGGGCACCGCCGAGATTTTTCAGCCACAGGCGGCCGAGCAGGACATCACGCTTGAAGCAGACGTGAGTGAAGAACCTATGCCGGCTGAGCTCGATTCCACGATGGTCCACCGGATCCTCGACAATCTGCTCAGCAACGCCCTCAAATTTACGGAGGCCGGGGGCTCGGTCTGGCTCCGCGCCCACGCCACGACGGACACCGCAACGATCGAGGTCGAGGACACGGGCGTGGGGATCGACGAGGACTTCCTCCCCGATCTGTTCGAGTCGTTCGCCCGGGAGGATGTCGCAGGGGGACACGAGGGCAACGGGGTCGGCCTCGCCATCACGAAGCGCCTCACGGAGCTCATGGGGGGCAGGATCGAGGTGAAGAGCGAGAAGGGGGAGGGCACCACCTTCACCGTCCGCCTTCCGCGGGAAGGCGGGGCGGAAGAGAGAGCGGAAGCCACGGAGAGATGAGCGGACGGAAGGGGGGAAGTCGTCTCCTGTTCGGCCCGATGCCCCAACCCTTTAATCGTCCAACGATCGACCACGCATGAGCATCCGCTGGGGGATCCTCGGGACCGGCAATATTGCCCATCTCTTCGCGTCGGACCTTCAATTGCCGCCTGACGCGACCCTGGCCGCCGTCGGGTCCCGGGCGCAGGAGCGGGCCGACGCGTTCGGGGACCGGTTTGGCGTGTCCCGCCGGTACGGCTCGTACGAGGCGCTCGTGGCCGACCCGGACCTCGACGTGGTTTACGTCGCCACCCCTCACTCCAAGCACGCGGAGCACGCCGCCATGGCCCTGGAGGCCGGGGCGGCCGTCCTGTGCGAGAAGCCACTCGCCCTCAACGCCGCGGAGGCCGAAACGCTCATTGCGACGGCCCGACGCTACGACCAGTTCCTGATGGAGGCGATGTGGACCCGCTTCCTGCCCGTAATGGCCGACGTGCGCCGTCTCGTCCAGGAGGAACGAGCGCTCGGCGACGTCTGCCTCCTGCGGGCCGACATCGGAGTGGTCCAGGACTTCGACCCCGAGCATCGCCTCTTCGATCCGGCCCTCGGCGGCGGGGCCTTGCTCGACCTCGGCGTCTACCCGATCGCCTTCGCGTTCGACCTGTTCGGCCCCCCGGACGCTGTCACCTCCTCGGCGGTGATCGGGGACACTGGGGTCGACGAGCAGTGTGCCGTCGTCTTCCGCTACGACGACGGGACGCAGGCCGTGTGGCAGGCGTCCGTGCGGGCTGACGCCGGGCGCACCTGCGTCCTGGCCGGGCGCGAGGGCCGGCTCCGTGGCACGCGGGCCTGGTGGAAGGGCGCGCCATTCGAGCTCACCCGGGCCGACGGCTCGACGGAGACCTGGGCCCGGTCCTTCGAAGGGAGCGGGTACCAGTTCGAGGCGACCCACGTCATGCGCTGCCTCCGCGAGGGACGGACGGAGAGTCCTGTGATGCCCCTCGACGAGAGCCGCGCCATCCTGGACACGACGGATGCCCTGCGGGCCGAGTGGGGCGTCCGGTATCCGGACGAGTCGCCTTCCACCCTGCGCTCGTCGTAGGTCCCCCGGGCACCACGGGAAGGAGCGCCACGCCTGGCATCCGGCGGATCGCCGTTCCGGGTCCGATCTGTTCGTGAGTGGAGACGCCCTTTGCGATCGGGCGATCCGCCCGATGAAGCACCGTCGGCGCCCCTGCGGCGCGTGGCCCCGCGCTTTACAGCATCCAGCGTCACCCCGCATGTGGCCGGGACCGCTGAACGTCGTCCGATCCGCTACCAGAAGACCACGATCATTACGGCCGTGAGGCCGAGCACAGCGGCCGCGTGGACGCGGTAGTTCTTGTACCAGGCCAGCCGTGGGGCGGCCTCGTAGACCCGGTTCGCCCAGGTGAGATCCTTTGTCTTCTCGGACTCGGGCGCGTCTCCCAGCGTCAGTGAGGCGACGACGAGCATTCCGACGCAGACGGCCGTAAGGATGCCGGCGATGATCGTGAAGTGCAGGTCGATGTATCCCATCTGGCTCAGCACGAAGACGACGAGCGAGAGGGCGTGTCCTCCAATCAGGGTCGTAAAGGCCCCGTTCCCGTTCGTCCGGGGCCAGAATACACCAAGCAGAAAGAGAGCCACCACCGGCGGCACGAGATACGACAGAACCGACTGGATGTAACTCCAGAGCCCCGGAAAGTAGCGAATCATTGGTGCCCAGGCGGCCGCCACGAGCATAAGCACAATCGTGGTGATGCGACCGATCCGCCCCGTTTCTTCGGGCGTGAGGTTCTCCCGGCGCGGTTTGATGAAGTCGATCGTGATGAGGGTGGAGGCCGAGTTGAGTGTCGAGTCGATGGTAGACATGATGGCGGCGATGAGGCCGGCCATCACGATCCCGACGACGCCCACCGGCAGCAGATCCGTCACGAGCGTCGGGAAGACCTGGTCCGGATTTGAGAGATCGGGGTACAGCTGCAGCGCGAAAGCCCCAGGCAGCACCATGATGAAGAGGGGGAGCAGCTTCAAGAAGCCGCCGAGCATGGCGCCCCACCGGGCATGTTTTAGGTCCCGAGCCCCCAGGATGCGCTGGACGATGTACTGGTTGAGTCCCCAGTAGTAGAAGCCGAGGATCGGCACACCCACGAGTGTGCCAAGCCAAGGGAGCCCCTCGCTGCCCAGCGGGCGGATTAGCGACAAGTGCCCCTCCGGAAGTTGGGCCGTTGCCTGGGCCCACGAAAAGTCGAACTGGGCAAACGTGATGACGGCAATGAACGTAGAGCCGACGAGAAGGATGACGGCCTGAAGGATGTCGGTGTACACGACGGCCGCGAGGCCCCCCGCCGCCGTGTAAATCCCTGCGATGATCGCCAGGGCAAGTGCCGTGGGCACGAACGGCAGGTCCGGGAAGAAGGTGCGCAGCACGACGGTTCCGGCGTAGATCCCCCCCGCGGTGTCGATGATGACGCTGGTGAAAATCGTAAGGGCCGAGAAGTACTTGCGGGAGCGCACGTCGAAGCGCTTCTCCAGGTACTCCGGAATGGTCGTAAGGCCCGACCGGATGAAGAAGGGGACGAAGAAGATAGCGATGAACACGAGCACCACCCCCGCCATCCACTCGTAGTTTGATACCGCAATGCCGGTGCGGTAGGCGTCGCCCGCGAGACCGATAAGAGTGGTACTCGAAATGTTCGACGCGAACAGCGAGAACCCGATTGTCCCCCAGGCAAGCGTGCGCCCGGCGAGAAAAAGATCGTCGCCACTTTCGATGCGCTGGGCGACGACGTACCCGATGAGGCCGACGATGGCGAAATACCCGACGATGATGGCCAGGTCTATCGTGGCGAGGGGGAAGTCGGGAGACATAACTACGGGGAATTGGGGCAGGAAGCGGAGAAGAGACCGGATAAACAGGAACAGGCGTGCGCAGCGTCGAAGATAACCCAAACGGACGCTCAGACTCAACTCTTCAACCTCGTGCTCTCGAGACCCCCGGCGGATCGTGCCGCTGAGGGACGAGGATCCGTGCCGTCAAGAAGAGAAGATTGTCGGACCGGTCGGGATCAAAGCCTCCGGGCCAATCCGGTGGACGTGCATCGCAGGTTCCTACGGGTGTAAAAATGTAAGCGGTTTACCCTGCATTTCGGTCACAGAGCGGGGAAATCCGCGCTCGAGAGGGCATGAGAGGACCTGGAAGCGGTTTGACATTGGACTGGAGCGGGATTATCGTGTAAACGCTTACATAACAGAAGCTTCACTGGGCCTGATCACTGCGCTGCTCATCTGTGTCAGCAACCATTTACGACATTGCCGAGCGGGCGGATGTCTCGACGGCGACCGTTTCACGAGTGTTCAACGACGAGTCCGAGGTGAGCGACGAGACGCGAGAGCGAGTGCTGGAAGCTGCGGATGCGCTGCACTACCAGCCACACGCGTCGGCGCAGAACCTTGCCCGGCAGCACACGAACCAGATTGCCGTCGTCGCGCCCGTCGTCGCGAATTACTTCTACATGCACGTGATACGAGGCATTCAGCACGTTCTGGCGGACCGAGACATGGACCTCATGGTCCACGCTCCCGCGAACGCGCAGGGATTAATCCACGACCAGCCCGATGCGGAAGACCTGAATACGCGGATGGCCCGGGCCCTGCAGCCCGGTCGGAACGACGGAATTCTTCTGCTTTCAGTGCCGGTGAGCAACGAGGGGGCCGATCGGCTGGCGGAGGCCACTCAGGCGGTTGTCCTGGTCGATACCGATCATCCGGCGTTCGAGTCGTTCACCGTCGACAGCGAGCACGGAGGGTACGAGGCGACTCAGCACCTGATTGACCTCGGGTACGAACGGATTGGGCACATCACGGTCGAGTACGATCCACCGCCGGCACGGCTTCGCCGCAAGGGATACGAAAAGGCCCTCCGCGACAACGGCCGGTCGGTGGACGAACGCTTCATTGCCGCGAGCGACGAACGCCCCTTCGCCTTCTCCGAAAAGAGCGGGCACCAGGCCATGAAGACATTGCTTGACGGCCACCCTGTGCCCGACGCAGTGTTTGCCGCGTCGGACATGCAGGCGATAGGGGCGATGCGTGCGGCGCAGGAAGCGGACCTTCACGTTCCGAACGACCTCGCAATCGTCGGCTTCGATGACATCGAGTTAAGCCGGTGCGCAGGGCTCACGACGCTCCGGCAGCCGGCACGCGCCATGGGAACGCGGGCGACGGAAAACCTCCTCCGACGCGTCGAAAATTCGGGAGAAGGGGCGGTATCGAGCACCGTGTTTTCCCCGGAGCTTGTTGTGCGTCGGACCTGCGGGGGCGGCGATGACGCCGCAGAGCACAGCGGCTCTGTCCTCCCTCCTGAATGAATCTTAGAGCGGCCCTTGCTCCGCCGCGGAATAACCTGCCCTGCGGACGAGCTCGTACCGAGCGCGGGCGTCACGCATGGTGGGGGCGTCCTTCCACGGCGCCCTTTGCCTTCTCGTTCGCGGCTTCAGAATTGAGACCAATACCGTCCGGACGGAGGCGCTGCTCCCTTTGATTTCTGCATCACCGAACCAAATACCAGTTATGCGATCCCGATACTCCTTCCTAGCACTCATGCTCGTCGGATTGGTTCTCTGCGTGGGTCCTGCGGCCGCTCAGGAGCAATCAGAGATCACCGGCACTGTGACGAGTGCCGACGATAACGCGCCGCTGCCGGGGGCCAACGTGTCCGTACCAGGCACTACCATCGGGACCGCCACCAACGCGCAGGGCCAGTACACGCTGACCGTGCCCAGCGATGCAGACTCGCTGCGGTTCTCGTTCGTGGGGTTCCGTGCCCAGACTGTCGCCATCGCGGGGCGCTCCACAATCAATGTGGCCCTCGTCCCGGCCGCCCAGCAGGTTCAGGAGTTGGTGGTCGTCGGGTATGGTCAGCAGCAGGAGCAGGATGTGACCGGCAGCGTAAAGAAGGTCAGTGCCGCGGACTTCAACCAGACGTCGGCGGTGAGTCCCGAGCAGCTCATTTCCGGCAAGGTATCGGGGGTTCAAATTTCGTCGGCCAGTGGTGCACCCGGGGCGGGATCGTTCATTCGGATACGAGGCCCGTCGTCGGTCAATGCGGACAATAGTCCCCTCTTTGTTATCGACGGCGTCCCCATTAGCGACGACGGAAACACTGCGTCGCGCAACCCCCTCAACTTCCTCAATCCGGAGGACATCGCGAACATTACGGTACTGAAGGACGCGTCCGCGACGGCCATCTACGGCGCGCGTGGTGCCAATGGAGTCATCATCATCGAGACCAAATCGGCCGAAGAAGGAGAGGCTCGAATTTCGTACAGTGGGTCGGCGTCGGCCAGTCGAGTCAGTAACCGGATCGACGTGCTCGGTCCCGATCAGTTCCGGCGAGTGGTCCGGAAGCAGGCCCCGAGCGTGGCCAACAGGTTGGGCGTTGCACGGACGAACTGGCAGGATCGAATCCAGCGGATCGGGTATGGACAGCAGCACAATCTAAGCGTCGCGCGCGGCTACAAGGACTCCGACTTTCGGATCTCCCTTGGGTACACCGACAAGCAGGGCATTCTGCACGATTCGGGGACGGAGCGCGTGAGTCTCTCGCTCAACTACAACCAGAATTTACTTGACGACCAACTCACTGTACGGACCAACCTGAAGGGATCGAAGACGAGGGAAAGCTTTGAACCGGGCGGCATGTTGGGGGGCGCTGCGTCCTTTGACCCCACGCAGCCTGTGCGGGACGTACGAAGTCCGTACGGCGGGTTCTTTGAGTGGGAACCCTCACTGGCCGTAAACAATCCGGTTGCCTCTTACATCCTGGAGGAGAACACGGGCGAAACCCTGCGGAGCCTCGGCAACATTGAGGCGGAATACACGGTGCCGTTTGTCACCGGGCTCAGTCTCCGGACGAACGTGGGATACGACATCTCGATCGGCGAGCGCGAGTTTTTCGCGCCGATTGAGTTGAAAGCCCAGCAGGAATCTGAATTTCCGGGCTCGGTCACACGGGCCAATTTCCGGCAGTTGAATACACGCTTCAACGCATTCCTTAACTACAACCGGTCGTTCGACGGCATCAGTAGTAAAATCGACGCCACCGTGGGGTACTCGTGGCAAGACTTCGACGAGGAGTACCCTGAGTACAGCGTGGCGGGGCTGAGCACAGACATTTATGGACCCAATCGAGTCGACGTCCTCCGGTCGGACTCGCTCAGTCAGGTCTCCCCAACGGTTGCAGAGATCCCGAGCCGCCTGATTTCGGTCTTCGGCCGTGTCAATTACACGTTTCTCGACCGGTACCTGCTCACGCTGACCGTCCGCCGCGACGGGTCCTCCAAGTTCGGGCCGGCCCGGCGGTGGGGAACGTTCCCGTCCGCCGCACTGGCGTGGCGCATCCACCAGGAGCCGTTCATGGAAGACGTGCCGGTGATCTCCAACCTCAAGCTCCGGCTCTCGGCCGGGATGACCGGGAATCAAGAAATTGGCGACTTCAACTACGCGCCGTTCTACACGACGGGGGGACGACGGGCCCAGGCTCAGTTCGGAAACGAGTTTGTCTCCACGATTCGCCCCCGTGCTGCCGACCAGACGCTTCAGTGGGAGGAGACCACGACCTACAACGTCGCGCTGGACTACGGGCTGTTTGAGGATCGAATCACCGGGTCGGTGGCCGTCTATCGCAAGATCACCGACGAGCTGTTGTTCAATACGACCGCTCCGCGATTCTCAAACCTGAGTGACTTTGTGCTTACAAATGTGGGCAAGATGCGCAATCAGGGCTTTGAGTTCAATGTGGACGCGAGCATCGTGAACTCGAATCTGATTTCCTACGACGCGCAGTTCAACGCTTCCTACAACCAGAACCGGCTCTTGGACCTTGCGCAGGCGGGTTCTGAACTCCCGACGGGAGGGATTAGTGGCGCCATCGGCCGGACCATTCAGGTTCTGAAGGAAGGGGAGCCGATCAACTCCTTCTTTACGCTCAAGCACAAGCGTGGACCGGATGGGACCCCGCTTACCGACGCCGAGGCGGCCGCCATGGGCACGACCCAGTACGTGGATGTAAATGGGGATGGGGATATCAACTCTGAGGATCGGACCGTGACCGGAAGCCCGCAGCCTGATTGGGTGGTGGGACACACCTCGAACCTTCGGGTCCAGAACTTCGACCTTAGCTTCACGCTGCGGGCGCACCTTGGCCAGCAGGTCTACAACAACCTGGCCTCCAACTTTGGCCACTACAGCCGGATCTCAGCGAATGGGGTTCCGAGCAACGTGCATGAATCGGTCCTGCGGACGGAGTTTGACTCTCCCGAATACGTCTCGGACGTGTACGTAGAGGATGCCTCCTTCCTCCGCCTCGACAATATTACCCTCGGGTACACCTTCGGAGAAGTGCCGGGCGTCGATCAGCTTCGAATCTACGGGCGCGTGAGCAACGCCTTCATACTTACCGGCTACAGCGGTCCGGACCCCGAGGTGTACTCCGCCGGGCAGGGAATCGACAATCAGGTGTATCCGCGCTCCCGCACGTTCACGGGAGGGGTCAGCGTACAGCTGTAGCGGCCCGTTGAGTCGACCCTCCCTTTGCAGACACGATCATCAGACACAGCTAGCACAATGTTTAGTCGGTTTCTCTCCCGGACCCTCCTCCCCATCGCCCTCATCGCCGCGGTGTTTGCGCTGACGTCCTGTGATAAAGTCGGTGTGCAACCGAAGGGACTTGCGGCGGCAGACAATATTTTCCAGCAGGATGGCGCATACAAATCATACCTGGCGAAGCTCTACGCGGGGCTCAACGTCACTGGACAGACGGGCCCCTTCGGCAATCCGGACATCGAAGGCATTGACGATGAGGGCTTCTCGCAGTACATCCGGCTCTGGTGGCAGCTCCAAGAGCTCCCGACCGATGAGGCCGTTCTTGCCTACAGTGATGCCCCTGTCCAGGAGATGAATACCTCCGAGTGGGGGGACCAGAATGGATTTCTCTCCGGCATGTACAGCCGGGTGTCGTTCCAGGTCATGCAGGTCAATAATTTCCTCAAAGAGTCGACGCCGGCCAAGCTGAACCAGCGGAACGTCAGCAGTGACGTCCGCGAAAAGATGCCCCAGTGGCGGGCCGAGGCACGGTTCCTTCGCGCACTCAGCTACTGGCACGGGCTTGACCTCTTCGGCGGGATTCCCATCGTGACGGAGGAAGATCCCATTGGCGGCGAACCGCCGCAGCCGAACACGCGCCAGGAGGTCTTTGAGTACGTCGAGAGTGAACTGATTGCCATCACCAACAGCGACGGAGAGGAGAATCTGCCCCCCATCGGGCAGGCCCAGTATGGACGCGCTGATCGAGCCGCCGCGTACATGGTGCTGGCAAACCTGTACCTGAACGCCGAGGTCTACATCGGGGAGGCCCGGTACTCCGACGCGATTGAGTACACCAGTCGGATTATCGACTCCGGCGCGTATAGCCTGCAGACAGAGGGACGTGGAGGCTTCTCGGCGTACGAGCGGTTGTTTTTGGCCGATAACCAGAATGCCAACGGCCTCATCTTTTCCATCCCCCACGACGGTTCGAACACGCAACACTATGGCGGTACCCAGTTCCTCACACACGCGGCCGTCGGGCCTCCGATGGATAGCACCGGCAATATCAACCAGGACTACGGAGTTGACTTTGGGTACCGAGGCCTGCGCGTAACCGCACCGAGCTACAATCTATTCTCCTCGGCCGATGATCGGGGAATTTTTTACACGACCGCCCACAGCCTCGAAATCAATAATCTCAAGGACTTCCGCGACGGGTACGCTGCCCCGAAGTACAAAAACGTGACGTCGAACGGGAATCCGGGCCAGAACTTGACCTTCCCGGACACCGATTACCCGATGTTTCGGCTCGCAGAGGCCTACCTGATTTACGCGGAGGCAGTCCTGCGCGGCGGAAGCGGGGGCAGTGAGAGCCAGGCCCGCACGCTGATCAATGATCTCCGCGAGCGAGCAGGGCTAGGGCGCGACGTAGGGACGCAGGACGGTCCGTCGCTGACGCTCGACTTCATCCTCGACGAGCGAGGGCGCGAGCTCTTCTGGGAGGCGCGCCGCCGCATGGACCTCATCCGGTACGGCCAGTTTACGGGCGACCAATACCTCTGGCCGTGGAAGGGAGGGGTGAAGGGAGGAACCTCAATCGAAGACTACCGGGCCCTCTATCCCATCCCGGCCTCTGAGCTGCAGGTGAATCCCAACCTGGAGCAGAATCCGGGATATTAACGCGCGCTGTTGCGCGTCGCGCTGAGCCCCGAGTGCGACTGCGACATAGATCGCTCTCGGAGCCGTCACGGCCATCACCAACATAGCTTCCAAGATCCCATGCGAATCGATATGCGTCGCTATTCTCGTATCCTCAGTATTGCCGTCCTCGCTGTGGTCACCGTGGCCTTCATGGGCTGTGACAACACGCCGACGAGCGTGCAGGACTTCAACGTGCAGCCCAAGCTCGAGACTCCCCCCAGCGTGGGCCTAGTACTCGCGGAAGGGTCTGCGTCGTTCAGCACGCAGTACCAGGGGCTGGACCGGCACCCCCAGGCGACCGCGACGGGGGACCTTTCAATCAGCAAGGCCAGTGAGACTGGCGACCCGTCGCAGGGCGAGCAGAAATGGACTCTCACGTACGGGGCATCAATTCAGGGCGTGGTGACGGAAAGCGTCATTCTTCAGTCTTCCGCCGGCAACAGGCAAGTGAGAGATACCGTTTCGGTGACGATCAGCCGCTTCATCATCAGCAGCGACCTCGAGAATCGAACGGCCGTGGTGGCGGACTTTGAGAACCGGAGCCTTTCCACCTCGGGGGGAACGACCGTGGAGCTTGACAGCACGAACGTGTCCGACAATACCAGCGGTGTCGCCTCTCTTCAGGTCCAATCGTCATCGTCTGGAACGGCCACGATTACGCGCCGAACCAGCGCACCGGGCGCCACTCGGTTCTCCTTCCTGATGCTTCCGAGGTCTACCGACTTCACCCTCACCCTCACCTTCACGGATTCGGAGGGCGGAGGCACGACGACCCACTCGGTGGACGTGCCCGTTCAGGCCGGCAGCCAGTGGGTCAAATACGGGATTGCGCTCGATCAGATTAGCTCCGACTTCAATCCGGTGGCGTCGCGGGCCGGTGGCGATGGACCGATGGTCAGCGTAGAGATGTCCACCGACCAGGGCGTGACGTTCAACGTCGACGAGCTCCGGTTCACTACCGGAGACGCCGTCGTAGCGGGCGTTCATGATTTCGAAAAGACCTCTCTGGAATACTCCTTCGGAGGAGTATCCCTCGGAACGAGTCCGGATGTCGCCGAGAACAGTGACGGCTTCACGGCCCGGGTAATCGATGGAAGCGGTGGAGGCTTCGGGTACAACTACAACAACCTGAAGGCGAATCTCTCCGAGAATGGGATTCTCTCCCTTCGTGTAAACGCGGAATCGGGGGATGAGCTCTATATCTTCCTCCAGACCAACAACGGGGAAGGAGGATTTGTGTACGGCGAAGGAAACACCTATACACTTCCGACGAATGGGTGGCAGACCCTCGAAATTCCCGTCACGGACTTTGGGAATAACCCGGCCGCTATTCAGAACGCGGGCCTCTTCAATGTCGGGTTCGAGGTAACGCAGGGCGACGATGGATCCCCCCTCCTCATCGACGACATCCGCCTGGTGGAGCCGGCTGACTGATCGGGTCCGCCCCGCCGAACGCTATTGTGCACGTCGAGAGCGCACCGGTCGGGATGGGCCGGTGCGTTTTTGTTTCTCTGGACCCCGTCCTCTCCCCCTTAGCTCCGTAGTCCCGTGATGCGCCTCGCTTCGACCCTTTCGCTCCTCGGTCTACTCGTCGCCGCGACGCCCGTGTTCGGGCAGGTGGTGGAGACGGAGCCCGCTCCGCCCCGCACCGACCAGTCGGTCACAATCTTCTTTAACGCCGACGAGGGCACCGGTGGGCTCAAGGACCACAACGGGGATGTGTACGCCCACACCGGCATCTCCACCGACCAGAACCCCGATCAGGCCTGGAAGTGCGTGAAGAACCACTGGCCGACGGATGACCAGTTTACGGGCAATCGGGACGACACGCAGCTCACGCAGGTGGGGCCCAACCGCTACAAGCTGGAGATTCAGGACATCCGGGCCTATTACCAGAACACGAGCACCAGCTGCAATCTGGGGGCGGACGAGAAGATCGAGACAATGAATTTCGTCTTCCGCAACGCGGACGGGTCGAAGGAGGGGAAGGCCGAGGGCGGGAGCGACATCTTTGTGAAGGTGGTGGACGTGAGCGGCGACGAGCCGATCGTCGAGACGACTATCACCGAGCCGACCGGGGACCCGCCGCTGTATCCCTTCATGACGGCCACGGACACGACCGTCACCGTCTCGGTGTCGGCGGACACGGCCAATGTCAAGGACCTGACTGAGGTGCGTCTTTTCGTGGACGACACCCAGGTGGCCTCCACCTCGGATGCTTCGCTGTCCTACGATCTCACGATGGACACCCCGAACCGATACCGGGTTCGCGCCGAGATGGAGGCGACGAGCGGCGATAGCACCATCGTGGACTCCACGAGCACGTTCTTTATCCGCACGCCGGACGTGGCGGATCAGGCCCGTCCCTCGGACGTCCAGGACGGGATCAACTACAACAGCGACGGCTCGGTCACACTATCGCTGTTTACGTCGACGAGCGCGGGGGCTGAACCGAAGGAATTTGTCTATGCGATCGGGGACTTCTCCGATTGGGAGATCGACAGTCAGTACTTCATGAAGCGCGAGCAGACCTCGAATGGAACCCACTGGTGGATCACGCTCGACAACCTTGACCGGTCGACACAGCACGACTTCCAGTACTTTGTGGACGGGGAGGTCCGGACCTTCGACCCGTTTGCCCACAAGGTTCGGTCTCCTCAGGATGGGGGGATTAGCGAAGCGGTGTATCCGGGGCTCGAGCCCTATCCGGAAGACCAGACCGAGAATTTGGTGTCGGTCATCCGCGCCGACCAGCAACAGAGCTCCTTTCAGTTCTCGGACTTTCAGCCGCCGAAGCGGACGAATCTCGTCATCTATGAGCTACTCCTCCGCGACTTTGTCGGCGAAAGCTCGTTCGAGGTACTGGCCGATACGCTCGGCTATCTCG
>NZ_JBDGQQ010000107.1:20313-23040 GCF_042218895.1 Salinibacter sp.
TGGAGCCGGCGCCCGACGAGGATCCGACCGCTGATCGGGGCTTCTGCGACGACTTCTTCAATGAGCTGAACCACGGAAGCGCGTTCATCAAGCGGTACATCGATCGGGCCAATGAATACTGGATCGAAGAATTTAACGTCGACGGCTTCCGGTTCGACCTCGCGAAGTGTGTTGCGGACGACGGGGTGACCGTTGGGGAGAGCGGCTACACCGACGCCGTAACGAGTGGCTGGAAGAGCGTATCGGACCACGTCTGGGACACTGTGGACGCCGACACCTACATGATCCTCGAATTCTTCGGCTCTCCCAGTGTAGAAAACGAGCTCGGGGGGTATCGCGCCGGAGAGACGGGCAGCATGATGACCTGGCACAACATGAACCGTCCCTACAGCCAGTCCGACATGGGCTTTCTGGAGGGAGGAGACTTTTCGTCTGATTTCTCAGCCGCCTATTATGAGAACCGCTCCGGCTACGACCAGCCCAGCTACATTGCCTACATGGAGAGCCACGACGAGCAGTGGCTCATGCGGCGCAAAAAGGCCTTCGGCAATAGCGCCGGAAACTACAGCACGCGCACCCTTGACACGGCGCTCAACCGGCAGAAGCTCGTCGGGGCCTTCTACTTCACGGTGCCAGGGCCCCGTATGATGTGGCAGTTTGGGGAGCTGGGATATGGCTGGGGCCCTGATGAATGCCTGAAGCCGAGCGACGCCTGTTCGGCGGGCGATCCGGGTCGCACGGCCCCGAAGCCCATCCGGTGGGAATACAGTGATCCAGACCAGAATCCCGGCCGAGTGAAGCTCTATAAGACCTGGTCGGCGCTCATTGATCTGCGAACCCGGTCGGAGGTCTTCACGTCGCTGCAGACGGACGTGAGCATGAAGGTGGGGAATGGGGACTACGGACGGCGGATTGTGCTCGAACACGACAGCATGGACGCCGTCGTGGTGGGCAACATGGGCGTGACGGCGCGGGATGTGGCGACGAAGTTTCCGTCGACGGGCACGTGGTACGACTACTTTACGGGGCAGGAGGTCAACATTGAGAGTGCGGAGCAGGATGCGGCGGTTTCGATGGCGCCGGGCGAGTTTCACGTCTACACCAGCGAGCCCGTCGACTTCCCCGAGGCGGGCCTCGTGCCGTGGACGGTGGCGGTTCCCCCGCCGGAGGCCCCGACGAGCCTGGAAACTTCCTTTAATGACGACGGCACGGTCGTCTCCCTCTCCTGGTCGGCGAGCACGGCGGGCGACGTGACGGGGTATCAAATCTACCGTAGCACCGCGGCCGACTTCGACACGACGGGGACCCGCATTGCAACTGTCGGGCCGCAGACGACGAGCTACGACGACTCGACGGTAACGTCGGGGGCGGCGTACTACTACCGCGTTGCGGCCCGCGACAACGACGGCCTACGGAGCCCCGCCACCGCCGCGGTACTGGCGCTCCAGTATCCCGAGACGCTCACAATCCAGGCCTCACGCTCGTTCGGCGATGGGCAGGACCCGAACGATTACCGGCTCATTGCCCTGCCGGGAGAGGTGGACCGGGGCCTTGCGGAAACGTTCGACGGCGAGGCGGGCGACGCGTGGCAGGCGTACTGGGACGACGGCTCCGCAGAGAACCACCTCCAGAAGTTTGACGGCTCCTCGACCTTTGACCTCCGTCCCGGGCGCGGGTTCTGGGCCATCAGCGAATCATCGTGGAACGTGAGCGGTCAGGTCTCGACGGTGCCGCTCCGGGAGACCACAGCCGGGCAGGCCGCGGTCGTCTCCCTGCGGGAGGGGTGGAATATCATCTCGAACCCGCTGGACACGGACGTGGCGTGGAGCAACGTGGAGGCGGCCAATGGCGGATCGCTGCAGCCCCTCTGGCGCTTCGACGGAAGCTTCAGCCGGGCCAGCACCTTTGCCTCCGCAAAGGCGGGGGAGGCCTTTTACTTCTATAACCAGACGGGACGGACCAATCTCAGGATTCCGTACGCGATCGGTGCGGACGGTGCCAGCGACGCATCTTCGAAGCAGCACCGTGCGCTGCTCTCCGTCACGGCCCACGGGCCCGACGATGCGACCTCGACGGTGCGGGTTGGGCGTTCAAACGACGCGGAGGACGGGGTAGGCACGGAGGACGCCATCGCCCCCACGACGAAGTTTGCGGCCCTGAGCCTGCACGTTCGGGCACAGGACGCAGAGGTGGGTGCCCGCGGTCGTACCCTCGCGCGCTCCATTCGGGCCGCGGACGACGGGGCGGGGGAGATGTACGAATTGTCCCTGCGGTCGAAGTTGGAGGGGCCCATCCGACTGTCCGTTGAGAATGTGGCGGGCAGCATGGGACCGGAGGTGCGGCTCGTGAACCAGCAGACCGGCGCGACCCACGACCTAGGAGGCCCTTCGTCTGTGACCGTGAATCCGGACAAGAATGCGTCGCGGTGGACGCTCCTCACCGGGAGTCAGACGTTTGTGGAGGAGAAGGGGGCCCACCTCCGTCCCGAGTCGCTGAAGCTGTGGCCGACCTACCCGAATCCGTTCCGGCAGCAGGCGATGGTGGAGTACGCGCTCCCCGAGGCCGGCCCCGTGACGGTGACGGTGTACGATCTTCTCGGGCGGCGCGTGCGTGTCCTTGTGGATGGGCGGCAAGAGGCGGGGCTCCACCGGGTGCGGTGGAACGGGCGCGGCGGCAGCGGATCGGCCGCCGCGAGCGGCGTCTACATCGTTCGTGTGAAGGCGGCAG